>CALVJW010000011.1 GCA_944332435.1 uncultured Bacilli bacterium
ATCTTCTAGTTTTGCTATATTTGCCCCTTCTACAAGCCATGCAAACTTATAAATATATTCGGCATCTCCTGTTGCTATAATTATATCTTCTAGTTTTCCGATATTTGTTCCTTCTACAACAACCGCAAATTCACAAATAAATTTTACGTTTCCTGTTGCTATTATTGCAGATTCGAGCCTTTCAACATTGGCTCCCTCTACATCTTCTGCAAAACCGCAAATATATTTGGCATCTCCTGTTGCTATTATTGCTTCTTCTAATTTTTCAATGTTTGCTCCTTCTACTTTTCTTGCAAACCAATAAATATATTTGGCATTTCCGGTTGCTATAACGGCATCCTCGAGTTTTTCAATATTTGCTCTTTTCACATTTCTTGCAAAATCATAAATATATTCGAAATTTCCTGTTGTTATAATTGCATCTTCTAATTTTGATATATTTGTTCCTCCGACAAACCATGCAAACTTATAAATATATTCGGCATCTCCTGTTGTTATAATTGCTTCTTCTAGTTTTTCAACATTGGCTCCTTCTACATTTCTTGCAAAATCACAAATATATGAGGCATCTCCTGTTGCTATAATTGCATCTTCTAGTTTTTCAACGTTTGCTCCTTCTATATTCTTTTCAAAGTCATAAATATATGAGGCATCTCCTGTTGCTATAATTGCATCTTCTAGCTTTTCAACATTGGCTCCTTCTACATTCATTGCAAAATCATAAATATATTCTGCATTTCTTGTATTTATAACAGCAGTCTCTAACTTTGAAATGTTTGCTCCTTCTACACCATCTGCAAACAAATAAATATATTGGGCATCTCCTATTGCTATAATAGCGTTTTCTAATTTTGCGATATTTGCTCTTTTCACATCACTTGCAAAATAATAAATATAAGCAGGATTGCCTATTTTTATAAGTGCATCTTCTAATTTTGGCACATTTGCGTTTTCCACCTCATGGGAAAACTCATAAATATATTTAGCACTTTCTATTGATATAATTGCTTTTTCTAATTTTTTGACATTGGCTTCTTTTACATATCTTGCAAAATCACAAATATATTCAGCCTCTCCTGTCGCTATCATTGCTTCTGCTAATTTTGCAATATTTGCTCCTTTTACATATCTTGCAAAAGCATGCATATAATATACATTTCTTGTTGCTATAATACCTTCTTCTAACTTCGGAATATTTGCATTTTCTACATTTATCGCAAACTCATAAATATACTCGACATTTCCAGTTGATATAATAGCGTCTTCTAATTTCTCTATATTTGCTCCTTCTACATATCTTGCAAAATCACAAATATATTCAGCCTCTCCTGTCGCTATGACAGCATCTTCTAATTTTGCAATATTTGCTCCGTCTACATCTTTTGCAAACCAATAAATATATTTAGCATCTCCTATTGCTATGATAGCATCCTCAAGCTTATCTAATACTCTTTTATTATTTTTTTTCTTTCCGCAAGCATAATTTAAAATCATGAATGCATCGTTACAATTTAAAATTTCTTGTATTTCTTTTTTTTCTCTAACCATAAGTTTTCCTTCCTTTTGTTTTTTTATTATAACATAAAAAGTTACATTGTCAACGAAATGCTAGTATCAAATACTCTGTTACTTCTTTAGAAAAATACCATACTAATATTGTTATTATCAATAAAATCGATATCGTACTATAACATAACAAAGGAGTGATCAGCAATCACTCTTCAAAACTATCTTTACTATATGTTGGCTTATTATTATATTCGATACATTTTGGTTTTTTACCACTACAAACTTGAGATGATTCTTTTTCTAAAAAAGAATCTCTATGTAAATAGTATGATGACGTACTAAGTTCTTTTAATAACTTCAAGTATAAATCTTTTTTTCCATTATCTTTAGCACTAGATGCAACAACATGTAAGAATACTTTTTCATCCGTCAAAGATATATTATTCAACCATTCAATCTCTTCTTTTGATAATAAAGGTTTAGTATCCGAGTTTTTATTCGAAGACTCTTGAATGTTTTCATGATTTTGTGTAGCTTGTTCTAAACCTTGAATATCCACTTCTTCAATTTTTGTAATAGCATCCTCTAATTTTCTAATATTTGCTCTTTTTACATCTCTTGCAAAAGAACAAATATCATCTACATTTCCGGTTGCTATAACGGCATCCTCGAGTTTTTCAATATTTGCTCCTCTTACATCAATAGCAAACTCACAAATATCATCTACATTTCCGGTTGCTATAACGGCATCTTCTAACTTTGTGATACTTGCTCCTTCTACATCTCTTGCAAACCTATAAATATATTTTAGATTTCTAGTTGCTATAACGGCATCCTCTAACTTTGTGATACTCGCTCTTTTTACATCTCTTGCAAAATAATAAATATATCCGGCATCTCCAACTGTTATAATTGCATCTTCTAATTTTGTTATATCTGCATCTTCTACATTTCTTGCAAAAGAACAAATATCATCCCCATTTCCGGTTGCTATAACGGCATCTTCTAGTTTTTCAATGTTTGCTCCGTTTACTTCTCTTGCAAACTCATGTATATATTTGACATTTCCTATTGCTATAACAGCATCCTCGAGTTTTTCAATATTTGCCCTTTTGACATATAATGCAAAATAATAAATATATTCAGCATCTCCGATTTTTATAATTGCATCCTCTAATTTTGAGAAATTATCTCTTTTTGCATCTCTTGCAAAGAGGCAAATATATTCGGCATTTTCTGTTTTTATAATGGCATCTTCTAATTTTAGTACATTTACTCCTTTTACATCTCTTGCAAACCTATAAATATAGTCTGCGCTTCCTGTTCCTATAATAGTGTCTTCTAACTTTGAAATATTTGTTCCTTTTACGTATCTGGCAAAATAATATATATATTTAGCAGTTCCTATTCCTATAATAGTGTCTTCTAACTTTAAAATATTTGCTCCTTTTACGTATCTGGCAAAATAATATATATATTCGGCATCTCCTGTTGCTATAATGGCATCTTCTAATTTTTCAATGTTTGCTCCTTCTACTTTTCTTGCAAACCTATAAATATATTGGACATTTCCTATTGCTATGATAGCATCTTCTAATTTTTCAATGTTTGCTCCCTCTACATCTCTTGCAAACCTATAAATATATTCGGCATTTCCTATTGCTATTATTGCTTCTTCTAATTTATCAATGTTTATTCCTTCTACCTCTGTTGCAAAATTATAAATATACTCGGCATCTCCTGTTGCTATTATTGCTTCTTCTAATTTTTCAATGTTTGCTCCTTCTACATCTCTTGCAAACCAATAAATATATTTGGCATCTCCTATTGCTATTATTGCTTCTTCTAATTTATCAATGTTTGTTCCTTCTACCTCTGTTGCAAAATTATAAATATACTCGGCATCTCCTGTTGCTATTATTGCTTCTTCTAATTTTTCAATGTTTGCTCCTTCTACTTTTCTTGCAAACCAATAAATATATTTGGCATCTCCTATTGATATAATTGCTTTTTCTAATTTTTCAACATTTGCATTTTCCACTATATATGCAAAATAAGCAATATATTGTGCATTCCCCGTTGTTATAATTGCATCTTCTAATTTTTCAATATTTGCTCCTTTTACATTTTCTGCAAAAGAACAAATATGATTTGCTTTTCCTATTGCTATGATAGCATCTTCTAATTTTGAGATGTTTACCATTTTCACCTCTCTTGCAAAAAAACAAATATAACTTGGATCACCAATTTTTATAAGAGCATCTTCTAGTTTACCTAATGCTCCTTTACTAAATTTACTCTTTCTTCGAGCATAATCCAAAATTATATCTTTATCATTATATTTTAAAACTTCTTGTATTTCTATTTCTTCTCTGAACATAAATTTTTTCTCCTTTTGTTTTGTTATTATAACATATAACACTACATTGTCAACCAAACGCTAGTATCAAATATTTTGTTACTTTTTGAGAAAAATAATATACCAATATTGTTATAGTCAATAAAATAGTCATCATTCTAAAACATAATAAAAAAGTGATAAGTAATCACACTTCAAGCCTATCTTAACTATATATAATATGATAACGTACTAAGTTCTTTTAATAACTACAATGTGAATCTTTTTTTCCATTATCTTTAACAATAGATGCAACAGCATGTAAAAATACTTTTTCATCCGTCAAAGATATATTAATCAACCATTTGATTTCTTCTTTTGATAATAAGGTTTTTAAATCTAAACTTTGGAAATTCCATTTTTCAATAATTTGTTTAAATCTATTAATATATTTTGCATCGTCTATCGCTATGATAGTGTCTTCTAATTTACCTAATACTTCTTCACTAATATGTTTCTTTTTTTACTATTATAATATAAAATTATCTAAGTATTTAATGTTACAATAAATAAAAAAAATAACTATTGTTTATTTTGATTATAAAACTAAGTTCATTCAACTAATAAAAGTCAATATTTTATTTATATGGCGAAAACCGATAATATCATTTATAAGGTAATGAGACCTAGAATGACTAAACACAATCATAAAGTTGAAATAAAAGAAAAATAAGTAACAAAGATTTTATTCATACATCAGTTTTTTATACAACATTTCATTTCAATTATAATGACGGAATACTTTTAAAGTAAAACATAGATTATCATTATAAATTTCATTATAGATATCTAATTCAGTACAAAGTTTTAGGGCATATGTATACACACAACATCTGATAAATACATATATTACATTGAAGGAGGTTATACTATGTATTACTATGGTGGATACCAAGGTTACGGATGTGGCTGCGGTGGTGGTTTCCCTTATGCTGGTGGTTACGGATGTGGCACTGGATACGGAGCTGCAATCGTATTAGTATTATTTATTTTATTAGTAATTGTCATCGGTGCTCGTTCTTTTGGACCTTGTGGCAGATAATAAAAGAAGCAAGTTTTGCTTCTTTTTTTTATCTTTTCACGTCAAATAAAGAATTTTATGGTAAAATAAAATTGGAGTTGATTTTATGAAATTTAAAGCGCTAGATATATTAGATGAAAAAGATAAACATCTTAGAAAAAAAAGTGAAGAAGTATCCTTTCCATTATCTAAAGAAGATAAGAAGCTTATTCAAAGAGCAATTGACCATTTAACATATAGTCAAATTGAGGAATATGAAAAAAAATATGAGTTACGCCCTGGAATGGGACTTGCTTTCCCACAATTAGGATTAAATAAAAGAATTATTATTATTGTTCATGAAGTGGAAGATGGCGTATTCGATAATTATGTCTTTATTAATCCAACAATTGTCAGTGAGTCAACAGAAATGATTGCCGCTGAAGCTGGTGAAGGCTGTCTAAGTGTTAATCGTGAAGTAGAAGGACATGTTCCAAGGCATGCTCGTGTCACGGTAGAAGGATATGATGAAGATGGTAATAAAATTCGTGTTCGTGCAAGAGAAGAACTTGCAATTGCATTTCAACACGAGATAGACCATTTAAATGGAATTTTATTTTATGATCGAATTAATAAGAAAAAGCCATTCTTTACAGAAGATGAAATGCGACTAATTTAGGGAGGATAAAAATGAAAACATTATATAAATTTTTAATATTAATCACACTTGCTTGTGCTGCTTCCATCTTTATTTATTATAAAGTTGATAGAGCAAAGCCACTAAAAGAAATCAAAGATACACTAATAGTGCAAGAAGAATTAGAAAAAGAATTTTTAAAAAAGACCAATTACTCTTTTGAAGATCCAAAAATAGTAGTAGACCCATATGGGATTTCGCCATTAACGGCTCTTATTATTTTTGAAACAAAAGATTTAACTACACCTACCGTTACGATTAAAGGAAAAGATGAGCTTACAACATTTACACATACTTTTACGCCAAATAAAAAGCACATCTTACCAATTTATGGATTATATCCTAATAAAGATAATGAAGTAGAAATTAAAATTAATGATAAAAAAACTACCGTTCATATTAAAACTGGAGAATTACCAAAAGATTTTGCTTTACCAACAAATGTAGAAGCAGATAAAGATGAATTGGATAATGAATTATATTTTTTTACACCATCTAGTGAAGGATATACATGTGCTTATGATGTAAATGGTGATGTAAGATGGTATCTTACTAAAAAATATGTATGGGATATTAAAAGATTAGAAAATGGAAATTTATTATTAAGTAGTGAACGCCTAGTTAATCCTCCTTACTATACAACTGGATTAGTAGAAATTGGGTTGACTGGAAAAATTTATTTTGAATATTCTCTACCTGGTGGATATCATCATGACGTAGTAGAAATGCCAAATGGAAACTTCCTTGTTGCTAGCGATGATTTTGCTAGTGGGAATGGTACAGTAGAAGATTATATTGTTGAAGTAGATCGTAAGACAGGAGAGATTGTAAAAGAAATTGATTTAAAAAATATCTTACCAACAGATGAAGGAAAAAGTGAAAATTGGACAGAATATGATTGGTTCCATAACAATGCTGTTTGGTACGATGAAAAAACAAACTCAATTACATTATCTGGAAGACATCAAGATGCAGTTGTTAATATTAACTATGACACAGAAGAAATCAACTGGATTATTGGTGATCCAGAAGGATGGGATAAAAAATATCAAAAGTATTTCTTTACAATAGAAGGTGACGATGAATTTGATTGGCAATATGCTCAACATGCAGCTATGATATTACCAAATGGAAATGTATTTATCTTTGATAATGGAAATAATCGTTCGAAAAAGAAAGAAAACTATATTAAAGCAGAAGATAACTTTAGTCGAGGTGTTATCTATGATATCAATCAAGAAGATATGACAATTAAACAAGTTTGGGAGTACGGAAAAGAATTAGGTAGTGACTTCTACTCTCCTTATATTTCGGATGTCGACTATTTTAGTGAAGGACATTATTTAATCCATTCTGGAGGAATTAGTTCTACCAATGGAAAACCAAATAATACTCCAGCAAGTTTTAATAAAAATGTAAAATTAAATAGTATTACAGTAGAAGTAAAAGATGATGAAGAAATTTTTAGAATCGAACTTCCAACAAATAATTATCGTAGTGAAAAGATGCCATTATATTCTAATAGTGTTTATAAAACAGGAAAAGCTGTTCGTCTTGGAAGTCTTGGAACAACGGAAGCAACTGGAAAAAATAAGTTAATTCTTTTCCCAAATCGTATTGATAAAGATTATAAAAGTCATGATATTTCAATTACAAAAGAAGTAGATCGTATCGTATTTACTGGTACATTTAAGAAAAGTGATAAAGTAGAAATTATTTTAGATAACCTAGTTGATAAAAGGACTTATCCACTTGTTATTTCTAAGAAACCATATACGGCTATGTGTATTGATGTATTTAATGAAGAAGAAAAGAAAAATGGAATTCAAGTTACAAAATATATCAATGATGAAGGCATGCATGGAAAATATTATATTTACGTTAGAATTAATGGGAAAACATACGATATTGACAAATATGTATCATATTAAAAAATATTGCTTTTTAGCAATATTTTTTTATGTTCAAAATCTGATTTCCTTTTTTTGTTGTTCCTTCTTTTTCAGCAATTTGATACTTACCATATTTTCGAATCGACAAAATATCCCCTTCTTTCAATTCTAATGCTTTATTTTTTACAACTTCATAATTTCGAACCACTTCATTTACTTTTATTTTTTCTAGAATCGTACTTCTACTAGTACCTAATAATTTAGCTAAAACTACATCAATTCGCATACTAGGCACCATTACCTTTTTAGTAATAAATTGATATTGATAAGAAGATACTGTTTCAAGTGGAACTTCTTTTAGGGTAATTCTTTGGTTTCCTATCATGGTAAAAAAAGAAGTAAAATAATTTTTCATACTAGATAAAATTGTAATATAAAAATTACCATTCATCATTATAATATCACCAAATAGATTCTTATTGATTTGATGAGAAAAAATACTTCCTAAAATATCTTGATGACGAAAAGGAACTTTTGATACGACTTGATAACAAGTAAGATTAGGTTTCTGTGTATGATACAAAATTACTTTTTCACTTTCGTGAAACAAATGAAAAGTTTGATATGATATATTTGCTTTATTCAAAAAAGGAATGACAATTTTTAATTCATGTGGTTCTAAAAATTCTGTTGCCATCCCTTTTTTCAATTGTTCTCTTACATGTTCTTTTAAATATTTTAAATCTTTATTTGCCATCTTCTAATGTTTCCAAATATTGTTCATATGTTAACTGCATATCTTTATAAGTACCATCACTTTTAATATCAATCAAACGATTTGCTACGGTTTCTGTTAATTGTTGGTCTAAAGAAGACATGATAACCGGTCCATTAAATTTTTGTAATCCTTTATTTAATGATGTAATCGATTCAATATCTAAATGATTGGTTGGTTCGTCTAATAATAACATATTAGGATGTTCTAACATCATTTTTGCCATCATACTTCGTACTTTTTCTCCTCCAGATAATACCGTAACACTTTTTAATGCTTCTTCCCCACTAAATAACATTCTACCCAAAAATCCTCTTACAAAAGCATCTTCTTTATTGGTAGAAAAACGACGTAGCCAATCTACTAAACTAATTTCTTCTTGGAAATATTCACTATGATCTTTTTTAAAATATCCTAAATTAACATTCTTACCAATATGAATCATACCACTATCTGGTTGTATATTTCCACTAATCAATTCAAATAAAGCAGTTTTTGCTTTTTCATTATCACCAATTAGGGCAATTTTATCTTCTAAACGAACTGTTAAATTAAAGTCTTTTAAAAGAACTTCTCCATTTAATGTTAAATTGACATTTTCCATTACTAAAATATCTTTCCCTAATACCACTTCTGGTTCAAAATTAATAAATGGATATTTACGACTAGATGGAATCATTTCATCTAATTTAATTTTATCTAATGATTTCTTACGAGAAGTTGCTTGTTTACTTTTACTTGCATTTGCTTTAAAACGATCAATAAAGTTTTGTAATTCTTTGATTTTTTCTTCCTTTCGTTTATTAGAATCACGCATTTGTTTTTGAATTAATTCACTTGATTCAAACCAAAAGTCATAGTTTCCAGCAAATAATGTTAATTTATTATAATCGATATCAACCATGTGTGTACATACTTTATTTAAGAAATGACGATCATGGGATACAACAATGACAGTATTTTTAAAATTAATTAAAAATTCTTCTAACCACATCTTACTTTTAATATCAAGTCCATTGGTTGGCTCGTCTAATAATAAAATATCTGGATTCCCAAATAAAGCTCGAGCAAGTAATACTTTTACTTTATCTTTGTCTGTTAATTCTTTCATTTGTTTGTCTTGAAGAGAAGTTACAAGCCCTAACCCTGATAATAATACTTTCGCATCACTTTCTGCTTGCCACCCATTCTTTGCTTCAAACATTGCTTCTAATTCTCCAGCTCGAATTCCATCAGCTTCACTAAAGTCTGGTTTCATATAAAGTGCATCTTTTTCTTGTTGAATTGCGTACAATTCTTGATCACCCATAATAACCGTTTCAACAACACTATATTCATCAAATTCATTATGATCTTGCTTTAATACGGAAATACGCTCTTTATTTGGAGTTACAATCGACCCAGTTGTCGATTCTACATCTCCACTTAATATTTTTAAAAAAGTGGATTTCCCTGCCCCATTTGCACCAATTAGTCCATAACAATTACCATCTTGAAATTCCATATTAACATTTTCAAACAAGGTTCTTTTCCCAAATCTTAAACTTACATTATTTACTTTTAACATAGTCCACCTCTTTCGCTAGATAATCATACCATATTTTAAATAAAATGAAAAGGACTAGTTTTCTAGCCCTTTACTCTATTTCATCTAATTTTACACTAACCAGTTTACTAACACCAGATTCTTGCATGGTAATTCCATATAATACATCAGCATATTCCATTGTCTTCTTTTTATGTGTAATTAAGATAAACTGCGTTTTTTCTTTCATACGCGTTAAATATTTACCAAAACTATTAACATTTGCTTCATCTAATGCTGCTTCTACTTCATCTAAAATACAGAAAGGTACTGGGCGTGATTTTAAAATTGCAAACAATAAAGAAATAGCGGTAAATGTTTTTTCTCCCCCAGAAAGAAGAGAAATACTAGTCAATTTCTTTCCTGGAGGACTAGCAACAATTTCTACTCCTGTTTCCAGTAAATTATCTGGATCGGTTAATCGAAGTTCTCCATGGCCACCACGGAATAATTCGGTAAATGTCTCTTTAAAATGTTCATTGATAACATCAAATGTTTCTTTCCATTCTTTTTTCATCACTTCATCCATTTCTTTAATAATTTCAAGTAATGTATCTTCTGCTTTCAATAAATCATCTTTTTGCTTTAATAAGAATTCATAACGTACACTGACACGATCATATTCTTCAATTGCTCCAAGATTAACAATCCCAAATTCTTTAATAATTCTTTTCAAGTTAGAAACTTGTTGTCTTGCCTCAGTAATATCCATTTCTAATGGATAATTTTCATATGCTTTTTCATATGTCATACTATACGTTTCACTTAGCATATTTAATAAATTATCCAACTTGACATCTTTTCTATTAACATCAATTTCTAATGCCATTAATTCTTTATTTTTACTATTTACTAAACTATTTTCTCGACGTAATTTAAAATCATATTCTTCTAATTCACTAGAAACTTGTTCTTTTTCTCTTGCCTTTTCTTTTATCTGTTGTTCCAATTCATTTTTTTCATTTACTTTTTCATAGTATAAATCTAAAATACTTTCTTCTTCTTCACTTAAACGGTTCGTAAGTAAATAATCTGTACCTTTTAATTCTGATTCAATTTGTTCTTGCTTTTCTTCCAATTGTTTCAAATTTCTATCTTTTTGATTACGATTTTCAATTCTTAATAATTGTTCTTTTTTTAATAAATAGATTTGATCTTCAAACCCTTTTAATTGTTGATCAAGTAAATTAATTTGATCTTCTATTTTACTTCTTTTCTCTTCATTTTCTTTTTGTAATTTCATTGCATGTTCTAATTCATACTTATCCTGAATTACAGTTCTAATTGTTTTATTGGCTCCCCCAGTAAAAGATCCACCAATGTTGATAACGTCACCATCTAATGTAACAATTTTTCGACTATTCTGAATTAGTTTACTAATTTTATTTGCGGTATCTAAATGATCTACTACGATAACACTACCTAAATGGTGATTAATAATATTGTGATAAATTGGATTTGTTTTTACTAAGTTAGCAGCAATATCGATAAAACCTTCGATATTTTTAATTTTATGGTAAGTAGTTTCATCTAAATATCTACCTTTAATTACATTGAGTGGAAAAAAGGTAGCTCTACCAATATTATTTTCTTTTAAGTATGTGATTGCATCTTTCGCAGCTTTTTCATTTTCTACCACTATATAACTACTCGCCCCACCTAAACTAATTGAAATTGCTTTACTATATTGTTCTTCTACTTCAATTAAAGAGCCAATTGCATTATGAATCCCTGCTAGTTTTGGATTATTTAAAACTTGTTTTACAGCATAAGGTAAACTACTATTATTTTCAATAGTATTTTGTAAATGTTCTACCTGATTTTTTAGTTCTAATTCTTCTTTTAATAGTTTGCTTAATCCTTGTTCTAATGTAAATCGTTTTTGTTTTGTATTTTCTAGTACCGATTGAATTCGATTAACTTGTTCTTCTGCTACAGAAATTTCATTTGTTAGCGTATCAAGTTCTCTTTTTTGTATCAATAAATCATTTTGTACTTGTAATTTCTCTTCTTTTAAAAATAATAAATTCTGATGCAACTTGGTATCTTCCACTTGATATTTTTTACGTTCTAAAATAATTTGTTTTTGACTATTAATCTTTTCTACTTCTTTGGTCTTTTCTAATAACACTTTTGATAACTCATGATATTCTTGCTCTATTTTTGATAAGTCTAATTTATATTTGCTAATCACGGCTTCATGATTGGTATTCGTATTGGTTAGTGCCATAATTTCTTCATTTAACTTTTCCATTTGTTCTTTTTGTTTCTGGTATTCAAAATTAATATCGGTAATATCTTTGGTAATAACAGCAATTTCTATTTTCTCTAATGCTTCTTTCTTTTCTTGATATAAAAGTGCTTGTTCTTTTTGTTTACGAAGCGGTTCTACTTGTTCTTTTAAATCTAAGATAATATCTTCTACTCGTTCCATATTTTCATGGGTACGTTCTAACTTTCTTAAAGCATTTTCTTTTCTTTTTTTATACTTTAGTACTCCGGCTGCTTCTTCAAACATTACTCTTCGGTCCTGTGGCTTACTACTAATAATTTCTTCTACTTTCCCTTGTGAAATAATATTAAAACTTTCTTTGGCAATCCCCGTATCTAATAAAATCGAAGTAATATCTTTTAATCGACATTTTTCGCCATTAAAATAATATTCTTGCGTTCCATCTTTATATACTTGTCTTTTAATAGATACTTCAGTAAAATCAACTGGTAAATAATGATCACTATTATCAAATACAAGAGTAATACTTGCTTGATTAGATGCTTTTCTCGAACTACTACCTGAGAATATAACATCTGTCATAGTTCCATCCCCACGAAGTGATTTAACTGATTGTTCACCTAATACCCAGCGTACTGCATCTACAACATTACTTTTCCCACTACCATTTGGTCCAACGATACCTGATACACCATCGGTAAATTCAATCACTAATTTATCAGCAAATGATTTAAAACCATGCGCTATCATTCTTTTTAAATACATGTTATCCACTCCAATTACTATCTTATTATACTATAAAATAAGTTGCATTCGCAAGGTAATTACTGTCAAAAAACAGTATGATAATTCATACTATTTTACTTGCTATTACTTATTAGTTTACTAAAAAATCACCAATAATATCTGCAGCACGACATAATGAATCCGTAATGATATACCACCATTCTTTATACCATCTTGTTTTTGCTTTTGATAAATCAATGATAAAAACATAACTATTTTCTAATTCTACTTCTTCAAACGAAACTTGATAACGTTGATAACGTTCTTTTAAGTTAGAGTTTTGAATTCTTCTTTTAGAACCATAATAATATAATTTTCCCTTACAGATATAAACACTATCTTTGACAAAACGATTCAAGTATTGTTCCATATCTTTTAAATTACAGATAATAGCATCTGTTTTTTTCTTTTTAAAAGTTTTTCGAAACTTCTTTAATGGAATATTTTTATTTTTTCCTAATTGATAAGATTTCTTTTTTTTCTTCTCTTTTTTTTCTTTAATATTAGAATCTAAAAAATAGCATTGATTTAATGTTGTACTATGTAGAATCATATCATTTACTTCGCTATCTTCTAATCCAATGACAATTAAATTTCCGTGTAATGTTGGAATTAATTTTTTTAAATATTCTTTTAACTTCATCTTAGTCATCCTTTACTATTTCTTGAAAAATGTAGTTTGTACAAAGTAACCCTGCTATACTTGGAACAATCGCATTAGAAGCAATCGTTTTGGTATTTGTTTTTACAGGTTGTTCCGTACTACAAACAGTCATTACCTTTTCTTTCATTTTTTCTTCTTTTACCATTTTACGAATTGTTTTCGCAATTGGGTCATAACTAGTTTTTCGAATATCAATACACTCTATTTTCGTAGGATCTATTTTGTTTCCCATCCCCATTGAACTAATAAAAGCAATTTTCTTTTGAACACATTTTTTAATTAATCCTTTCTTTGTAGATATCGTATCACAAGCATCAATCACATAATCAATCGGTTCTTGAAATAATAAATCAATATTATCTGGTGTAATAAATTCTGATATCAGTGTTACTTCAATCGTTGGATTTATTTCTTTTACTCGTTCTTTCCAGGCATCTGTTTTCTTTTTTCCAATTGTCGACGTTGTTGCAATTAATTGGCGATTAATATTCGATTGTTCTATGATATCACCATCTACTAAGATTAATTTTCCAATTCCTAATCTTGCAAGTGATTCCACTGCATAACCACCTACACCACCAAGACCAATCACTAATACTGTTGTATTTTTAATTTTTTCTACTTTATCACCAATTAATAATTCTAAACGATTGAAACAATTTTCCATAATATCGATCCTTTCTTTTATCAAATCACTAGTTCCATTATAACACAAATTAAAAAAAATAAGATATTGCTATCTTATTAAAATTTGTTTTTCCTTTTTTCATAGGTTTGACTAGCTTTTAACACATCATCAGCAAATGATTCTAACGCATTCATTTTTTGAATTAATTCATTGGTCAAAGATGCCAATTCCCGATAGTTTGGGTCAAGTATTGAACCATATTCATTAGGAATTTCTTCTCTTGCTTCAATCCTTTCTTTTAATAGTCTGACAAAATCATTAGTACTTAGTTTAAACTCTTTTAATTTTAAAATTTCATTTAATTGACGTTCTGTTTCTGCTGTTGTATCAATTCTGCTATTCGCTTTTTGTTGATAATATTTTAATACTTCTAGTTTTAATAATTTATCTTTTTCTTGTAAATAAACTAATTTTGGTTCTTCTACATCACGATTATAATCATAAATATTTGCACAACTTACATACGTAAGTGTTTGATTAGAAATAATATCCCTTAGTTCTTGAAAATAATTTTCTCCATTTAATACTAACAAATTAGTATTAATACGGAAATGACCACTTTCTTTATCTTGGATTACGCCAAATAATGACATATCATTTTCTTCATTGGGTATTCCAATCAAATAATCTGTTTGAATTGGTTTTTTATTAGGATTACTATGCAATCTTTTATCATATGGACAAACAAAAGTAATTTGCTTTAAAATCCCATTTCCTAAAATCGGTGTTCGTTCAATTGATAAGTTTTTTCTTCCCAGTTCCGGAGAAAACATTTCTTCTACAACTAAGTTATCATTCATAATTTCATTAAGTACTTCTTCTGTATGATAAATCATATATTCTAAGCATTGATAAGATGATAAACCCTCAAATAATGGTTGTTATGCTAAGTAACTATATTTTAATCCTAAAATGTGTGCTAGCGCACGTCTCGTAAAAAATAATTGAATTTTATCCCCATTTGCCAAAATAAGACTAAATCGTTTACCGGCAAATTTTGATTGATATAATTTTAACGAATGTTTCATTCGTTCTACATTTTCACGAAACAAAGTAATTTCCTTTAATTTTTGTTGTATCATAAATCCCCCTTTATATATCAATTTTGTAAGTGTTATACTAACACAAATAAAAAAGTTTGTCAAATTAAAAAAAACTGACGATTTGATTATTCTTCACACTAATCAAGGTTCAGTTTATTCATCTAAAATTTATAACACCCTTCTAGAAAATTATAACAGATCTCATTCAATGAGTCGAACAGGAAAAACCATCATATACTTTAAAATATAAAATTGAATCAGGTATTGAAAAGAACGTTCTTTTTATAAAGTGTCTACTTTTTTTTGGCCACTTCAAAAATCGTTCTATTTCTTTTTAGTATAAACTTTTTCTTTTTCTTCTAAATAGCATTTGCGACATAATGATACATAAGTTACTTCATCTTTACCATCAATTGCAACTTGCTCGCCATCGAAAACAAATTCATGATTAATTTTTCGTGTGTTAAAAATTGCTTTTTCACCACATCGACAAAGAGTTCGTAACTCTTCTATTTCATCAGCAATTTCTAATAAACGCTTACTCCCTCCAAATAACTGCGTTTTAAAATCAGTTCTAAGACCATAACACATCACTGTGATATTCATTTTATCAACAATCATACCAAGTTCATCAATTTGATTTTCCGTTAAAAACTGAGCTTCATCTACAAAGATACATTTAATATTATTACGAATTAAATCCCCTGCGACAAGATCAAAAATACTATCTTCTTGTTTGATTAAATAATC
Source organism: uncultured Bacilli bacterium (assembly GCA_944332435.1). Lineage (GTDB taxonomy): Bacteria > Bacillota_I > Bacilli_A > RF39 > UBA660 > MGBC107952. The sequence goes on from CALVJW010000011.1 coordinate 16,021, forward strand.
AACTTGTAATATAGAACCATTTCTTGATACAATCTTTGTTTCTCCTTTTGTATCTAATTTTGGTTTCATTAATACCGTATTTAATCCTAACTCCTCATAATTATAATGGGTTTTAATAATATCTAAGGTTTTACCAGAATTCATTGCTCCATATCGAAAATATAATTTAGCCATATCTCACCTATCCTATAAATGGAATTCTAGATATATAGTAATATTTTGGTTGTCCTACTAATTTCATTAAATCAAAAATAATTCCAATTCCCCAAAATCCAAATGTAACTACATAAAATATTCCCATAATATATTTTCTCTCATAAAATTTATGAGCTCCTAACCATCCTAAGAAAACACAAAGAAGAATGGAAATCCATTTGTTAAATGGACCTCTGATAATTCCATTATCCATATATGGTCGTTTTTGATTATCATACTTTCCAAAATCATTTTCTTCTTTGACTGTATCTTCTATCATTACTTCTTTTTTATTTGTAAATGTTTCCCCACAATATGGACAAATCGTTGCATTATCCTTTACTTCTTTTGCACACTTTTTACATAATTTCATCTTATCACCTTTTTATATTATAGCATGTTCCTAAAAAAAGAAAAAGTAGTTATATCAAACTGATACAATTCCTTAATATGAATAAAAATGTTGTCACAAATCAGGATATTTTCTTTAATTTCTTTTTTACTTTTACTATTCTCTGCAAATTTTTACATCCTAAATAAGCAGTTGAATTTCTACTTTCTAACTATATTACCCCAAAAATATCGGCCAATAAAAAAGAACTTTCGTTCTTTTAAGAAACAATATACGGACTAGAACTTCGACCACTTCCTGTAAGTGTTACTGTATTTTTTAAATATAATACAGGACGAACGTCACCTTCTGTGGTAGTAGCTTTTAATTTTATACTACCATTTTTTTGCAATTGATATGCATGATTTTGATAATTTTGTATTTCTGTTGTATTGAAAAACCATATTTCATTTCCATCATATAAATAATTATCAACCATACATTCCTTTTTCGTATCTTTATTTAATCCATCACATGCAATATTACTACTTGCTTTTAAATAATCACTCACATTTAATAACCCAATATAATAAGAATCTTTTGAAGTAACACTACGTTCTAACATAATTAGTTCTTTTAATGTAAGATTTTTATTGTCTTTTGTTTTTCCAATATACCAATTTGGTTGTACTAATTTTTCTACATCTAACGATTGAATGATATTATTAACATTTTTATCGGTATCCCATATTGCAATCAAATTTTTTAATGTGGCAGGCTTATTCCAATCATTACTTCCTGTTTCATCCCATACAAGTTCAGCGATTACTCCTTTATTTGAAGCTGGCGTACAAGTAGTATTATCAGATACTGGACCATCATAAACAATCTTAATAGAATTATTAGATGTGATTCCAACAATTCTATAACAAGAACGATTCAAAATTAAATAATTACTAGGGTTTTTCCCAACATAATATTTTTTCATAGCCCATGGATTATTCAAATCTAGCCCTGTTTTTTCTGTATCATTTACAAGATTTTCATTGGTTAATAACTCCGTTACGGTATTTTCTTTTGTAAGACACATCTGTTCTGATGTCTTAGTATCATCAATATGAAATTCTGTATCTGTAACTTTTTTTGTAACACAATATTGCGAATTTACCCACATATCCATACTAGCATTTCCATATTTATCAAGTGTTAAAATAAATGGGCCATGACTACGATCATTTCCATCAAAATAAGATTCTTCCGTATAAGTAACCGTTTCATTCTTATTCATCCCCATATGTGTTAATTTGGCTGACTCAGAAATCGAATAAGCAATATTTTTTGCCTCATTACGTTTCTTTTTTTCATGAAAGTCAACACCTATGGAAATTACCCAAATGATTCCAATTATAAATATGATAATAATTGAAATAATTTCAGCTGGTGATAATTTTATTTTCATAGCATCATCCCTATCTATTCTTATAACAAAAAAAGTCTAAAGAGCATTATTGGAAACCGGATCTCCCAGGTGGGTATCACATACAAAGTTTTAGGATTCTTATTTAAAAATAAGTATTCAACACCACTTTGTAATTAGATTCCCAATTAATAACTTGTAGGTTTTATAAATTGCTATCTTTAGACAATTACATTATATCATATTCTCCCCTATTTGAGAATATTTTTTCCTAACTTAATTTTTATTTTTTCGTATACTGCCTCATCTTCTTTATATAATATTGTCTTCTTCTTCCTTTCATTTCTTGAAAATTAAAATAATTTTCTAAATAACATTCATTGAGTATATTCGTAATTTCATAATAATCTTGAAATAAAAATTCTTGAAACAAGCGATACATTTCTTTTGCCTCATGAAATTTAATATAGTGAAATAATTTTTTAAACTTTTCATAGAAAGGATTAAGAAGAACATAGTAATTTTGATACGAAACAACTTGCATACGATTTCCATAGTCAAAGTTTCCAAATAAGGCAATCCCATTTTCTAATAATTTTCGATATAATTCTTCAGTCGAAAGTTGATGAATCACTTCATTTACTAAATCATAATGTAATAAACCAATTTTTGTATTTTTTTGTTCCAAAGATAAGCCACATTTAATTCTTCTCTCATTTCGTAAATCTTGATATTCAGTCACTTCTAATGCGTGCAAAAATTCATGAAGCGCGGTTATAGAAGGATTATTTAATTTAACTGGTTTGACAAAAAAATATACTTGTGAATCAAAACTTTCAATACTACAAAATCCTTCTGTTTTCGAATCTAAAAATAATCTATTGATAGAATTTACCCCAAATGTATGATTCTTTAATCCTCCTAAGATATAGTCTTTAAAAGATTTAATATAAGGTTCAATTAAAAAACTTTGAATTTGATAATTATCATAATAATCACCCAATAACGATTTTATTTCTAATACTAAATTTCTAGGTGGCATGTAAGCAAGATAAAGTGGATTTTTTAAAAATTCGTCCACAGAGCAAAGATGAAAATGATAACAAACGTTTAAATATTTCATTCTATTTTGAATGATATTCCATTTTTCTATTCCCTCTAGCATAAAATCTAAATCTTTACTAAATCCATCGATGATAGTAATAATGATAGAATTCGGATCAATTTTAGAAACCAAATTTTCATCGTTCCAATATTGTTTTTTAGTATACTCCATATGAAGAGATTGACAAAAAGGTTCATTTGGATAATTCTTTACTATTTGCTTGTAAAAACGGGTCATAAACTTATTGTAAATCCATATGTTTTTTTTACGAAAATGGTTTATCTTATGAATATCATCACGATAGACCTCCATTACTTTTTGATAGTCGGCTATCTTTTTTTGATAAAGAGATTGTAGTTCTTTATCATCCCACTTTTCAATATGGTCCATCAATTTTTTTGCTTTATCAAATTCTACTACATAACGTTCGTAAAATTTCGCATGATTATAAAATAATACTTTTTGTTTGGAGATGTCAGTTTGAAAAACTTCTTGTTTTACTGTAAAACCTGCTTCTAAAAGAAACTCCAGTAAAAAATGAGTTTTCCATACTTTACTTTGATAATATAAAAATTCATCGACATCCTCTACTGGCATATAAATATATCCTTTTATTTTCTTAAGTCTTTTTTTGATTTCTTCAGGAGTTGCTTGATAAAAATGTGCAAGTTCTTCAATTACTTCGTCTGAAATAGTATTTAATTGTAGTTTTTTTTGATAATCAATCATCACAAAACCTACTTATCATATGTATCTAAAAAATGAAATTTTTTGTTATCTTTTTTATAAGCAATCAAAGTATCTAAGTTCACATTCATCGTACTATTTAAAATATTGATATCACTATCTTCATAAATATCTAGTAAATCTTCTGATAATTTTTTAATAACAGCTCTTTTCCCAATTCCTTTTTTTGTCACACTACAAGCACAATCAATAAAGGTTAAATCATTGTAATTAGCCCATGCTTTAATACAATTTTCTTTGACATAATATAATGGTCGAACAAGTTCCATTCCTTCAAAATGATCACTATGTAATTTCGGCATCATACTACTATATTGCCCGTTAAAAATCATATTCATAAGTACTGTTTCTATTACATCATTCATATGATGGCCAAGTGCAATTTTATTGCATCCTAATTTTTTCGCTTCACTATATAAGTGTCCCCTTCTCATTCTTGCACATAAATAACAAGGATTATCATTTCGATCACGGCTTGTCATATCGGCTACTTCAAAAATATTACTTTGAAAAATATGAGCTTCTATATTTAATAATTTTAAATTTTCTTTTATCTTATTTAGATTTTCTTCTTGATACCCTGGATCCATTACAATATATTCTAGTGAAAAATCTATTTTCCCATGTCTTTTTAATTCTTCTAAACATTTTGCCAGTAACATTGAATCTTTCCCACCACTAATACATACGGCAATTTTATCCCCATCTTCTACTAATTCAAATTCTTTTACCGCTTTTATAAATTTAGACCATATCTTATTACGATATCGCTTGATAATACTCTTTTCTATCTCTTTATATTTTTCCATACTGCACCTCATTTAAACAGTATTATTATAGCAAAATTTATTTATAAATACTATAAAAAATATATACAAAGTATGTATATATTTTATCTTGATTTCTTAATTTGATAACTTAAATTAAGTTCTACATCATTTGGTATTTCTTCTAATGCATCAATAAATTGATCTAAACCAGAATTTGGAGCTCCAGCAACTGCATTATCATAAAGTTCTTCTACTAAAGAGTTTAACGTCACTGCTTGATTATCCTCTAAAAATGACTTTATTATTGCTAAAATATCATCTTTAATAGTTGCTAAATCTCTTTTTGTTTTTTCATTTTCTAAATTTGCATTTGCATTTAATTGATAATAACATTTTATTTGTACCTGTAATTGTTTTTTCGTTTTTTCATCCAAAGCATCTATACTATGAGTAAGATTTTCTAACAACTCATTTGTAAAATTAATCATATTTTTTAGTGCATCTGGATGGTTTGCATTTACTAATTGTTCTGTTAAAAATTCTTTTCCAAGTAAATTTACTATTTGTTTTTCTCTATCATCTAATAAAATTCTAGAAGTTGTTAACAATAATTTAGAAGTATCTAATACTATGATAATTTGTTCATTTAATCCTTGTTTTTGCAAATTGATTATTTTATCGATTAAAGATTTATCTAAACCTAATGCCAAAAATAATTCTTCAACTATACTTGAATCTAATTGAAATATCTGATCTTTTAAATATTCTATTAAATCACTATTTTTATATTTTCTTTTAGCAATATCGTCTAAAATTTCTAAAAATTGTAATAACCAAGCTTCATCATATTTTGAATAAAGTTGTTTAAAATTAGTTTGTATTTGTGAAAATGTCCCCCACTCATTCAATCTTAAACCGATTAGTTTATCATAATCATAACTAAGTAAATATGCTCTTATATTTTCATTTTTAATTTGTGATGTAAAAGATAATAATTTTTCCATTTCTTTCATAGTATCAAAAGAAAAATCACATTCTATTAGTTTATCTGCATATTCTAATAATTTTTCTTGATTATTGAATACACAGGATAATTTCTTCATATGTCTCAATACTTTTTTGACATGATTTTCTGGGCAATAGTACAACTTTTCTAAAAAAGGAACCCAGGAATTAAAAGTATCATTAATCATATATTCTAAAAATGGCAAATGATCAATTAGCAATTCTTTTTGTTTATTTGGAAGATGGACAGCTGCAATATTAGATAAATAATTTTCTATTGCTTCTGCACTTTTGAGTCTATTTAATAAAGAAAGAATCGTCTCTGCTTTATTTGGATAATCAGAAATGAAATCTAGCAATTTGTTTGCATACTCCACTGTTCTTTGTTGGTTATTGAATACACGAGATACTTTTTTCATATGATTCAATATTTTTTGGATGTGATCTTCTGGGAAATAGCACAACTTTTCTAAGAAAAAATCACTATTATTATTAATCGCATATTCTAAAAGTGGCAAATGATCAATTAGTAATTCTTTTTTCTCATTTGGAAGATTGATATGTGCAATACTACATAAATAATTTCCTATTGTTTCTGCACTTTTGAGCCTATTTAATAAAGAAAGAATCGTCTCTGCTTTATTTGGATGATCAGAAATTAACTCCAGTATATTATCTAAAGTATCTAAATTATCTAAATTATCTAAATTCTTTGTTAAATCAATATACTTTAAATTATTCTTTTTATAGACTTCTAAAAATAATTGAATAATGTCTGTATTTACTTTTCCCTTTAACGTAGCAACTATCATTATCATGTCTTGCATTTTATCAAAATCTGTTTCACTTAAAATAATCTCTTCTTGTTCTTTTGTTAATTGTAGTAATTCTTTTATATAAAAATTTCTATCATCAAAAAAAGTATTTCTTCCCAAGCCTGTATTTTGTAATAAATTGATTAGCGTTTCTTTTTTCATATTATTCCCCCTTAAGTAACCCTTATTATAAACATTTTTTTTAATTTGTCAAATCATAAAAAAGAAGTAGTTATTCTTCTACTTCTTCAAATTGTGAATTATATAATTTTGCATATGCTCCATTTTTAGAAAGTAACTCATCATGGGTACCAGTTTCTACAATATCTCCATCTTGCATTACAATAATCATATCTGCATTCTTAATTGTAGATAGGCGGTGTGCAATGATGAAACTTGTTCTTCCTTCCATTAATTTATCCATCGCATCTTGAATTAATAATTCTGTTCTTGTATCTACACTACTTGTTGCTTCATCTAAAATTAAGATTTTTGGATCTGCTAAAATAACACGTGCAATGGTTAAAAGTTGTTTTTGACCACCACTAATATTATCAGCATCTTCATTGATAATCATATCATATCCATCTGGTAATGTTTTAATAAAATGATCAACACTTGCTGTTTTACAGGCTTCTCTTACCTCATCTAATGTAGCATCTAATTTACCATAACGAATATTATCAGCAATCGTTCCACTAAATAACCAAGTATCTTGAAGAACCATTCCGAATAATGATCGTAAATCTTCCCTTTTAAAGTCACGAATATCTGTTCCATCTACTTTAATAGAACCACTATTCACGTCATAAAAACGCATAAGTAGTTTAATCATTGTACTTTTTCCGGCTCCAGTAGGCCCTACGATTGCTATTTTAGAACCTTTCTTTACTTTAGCACTAAAGTCATTAATAATAATTTTATCTGAGTTATAACCAAAATGTACATGATCAAATTCAATATTACCTTGAACGTGATCAACTGTAACACCTTTCTTCGCTGTTTTTACTTCTTCTTTTTCTGCTAAAAATTCAAATACTCTTTCGCTAGCTGCAATTGCTTGTTGTACCATATTCATAATTTGTGCGATTTGACTAATTTGTTGCATAAATGTTCTAGCGTATTGCGTAAATGATAAAATATCTCCTACTTCAATTTTATCTTTGATTACCATATATCCACCAAGAATGGAAACAACTACATAACTTAAATTTCCAATAAATGACATAATAGGATGCATCATTGTAGATAAGAATTGACTCTTCCAAGCCGTTTCATATAATTCATGATTAATATCATTAAATGTATCAGTGGCTTTTCTTTCTGCATTAAAAGCCTTTACAATGTCATGTCCACCATAAATCTCTTCTACATGACCATTCATAACTCCTAAATATTTTTGTTGATTCGTAAAAAATATTTGACTTTTCTTTACTACTTTTCCAAGTACGAACATACAAAGTGGTACAATAAGTAACACGACAATTGCCATTGGAATATTAATTGATACCATCATAATAAAGATTCCAATTAGTGTTGCGATACTAGTAATAATTTGTGTTACACTTTGATTTAAACTTTGTGTTAAAGTATCAACATCATTGGTAATTCTAGATAATACTTCTCCATGTGTTTTGGTATCAAAAAATTTCATTGGTAAATGATTAATTTTTTCAATTAACTCTTTTCTCATTTTGTAAGAAACTTTAGCTGAAACATTACTCATAATAAATCCTTGTAAGAATGAGAAAAATAAACTTGTAAGATAAAGAATCACTAATATAATAATGATTTCATTAATTTTATCAAAGTTGATAGAACCTGTTCCACTAATTTTTGCCATTAATCCATTAAAAATTTCAGTTGTGATATTTCCTAAAATTTTTGGTCCAATAATTGTGAAAACAGTAGAACAGATAGCAAATAAGAAGACAAAGAATAATGAAATTTTATATTCTTTTAATAAATTTAGTAATTTTAAAGAGGTTCCTTTGATGTCTTTTGCTTTTTCAAAAGAAGCGTTTCCACCATGATTATTCATAATCTAATTCCTCCTTACTAAGTTGTGATAATGCGATTTCGCGATATACTTCGCATGTTTTCATTAATTCCTTATATGTTCCAATTCCAGCAATATCACCTTCATTTAATACGACAATTTGATCAGCATTCATAATTGTACTAATACGTTGTGCTACAATGAGTACTGTTTTATCTTTTGTAATCTTTTGCAATTCTCCTCTTAGTTTGGCATCTGTTTTGAAGTCTAATGCTGAAAAACTATCATCGAATATATAAATGTCTGGATTTTTCGCAAGTGCTCTTGCTATCGCAAGACGTTGTTTTTGTCCTCCACTAACATTCGTACCTCCTTGACTAATTGGTGCTTGATATTGTTTTTCAAGTCCATTAATAAATTCTGTCGCTTGGGCAATACTAGCTGCTTCTTTCATCGCCTTGTCTGTAATCTTATCATTTCCATATTTAATATTAGATTCTACTGTACCACTAAATAAAACACCCTTTTGTGGAACGAAACCAATTTTATTTCTTAAATCTTTTGTACAAACATCTTTGATATCAACACCATCAATTAAAATTTTTCCCTTGGTTACATCGAAGAATCTTGGAATTAAATTAACAATCGTTGATTTTCCACTACCTGTAGAACCAATAAAAGCAGTTGTTTTGCCTGGTTCAGCGACAAAGTTAATGTCCGTTAAAACGTCATAATCCGCATCTGGATAACGGAAACATACATTTTTAAATTCTACAACACCTTTTTTCTTTGCATCAAATGGTTTCGGTTGCTTTGGATCTTTAATTACAGTATCATGTTCTAATACTTCATTAATACGTTTTGCACTAACACTTGCACGTGGTAGCATAATACTCATTACAGAAATCATTAAGAATGCCATAATAATTTGCATTGTGTATTGAATATATGCCATGATATCTCCAACTTGCATTGTACCAGCATCAACACCATTTGCACCTTTCCATACAATCAATAAACAAATCATATTCATGATAAACATCATAGCTGGCATCATAAATGACATCACTCTTCCAATAAAACGAGTTACTTTTGTTAAATGGTCATTTACCCCATCAAAACGTTCTTCTTCATGCTTTTCATTCGCAAAAGCACGAACTACTGGAAGTCCTGTTAAAATTTCTCTTGTTACTTGATTTAAACGATCTACTATCTTTTGCATTAATTTCATTTTTGGCATAGCAACACCAAATAATACAATCACTAATACAGAAATAGCTAAAACGGCAATTCCAATAATATATGTCATATTCGCATTGGTATTCATTGCTTTCATAACTCCACCAATCGCAATAATTGGGGCATAGAATACTACACGAAGTAAAAATACGATTACACTTTGTACTTGTTGAATATCATTGGTTGTTCTTGTTATCAATGAGGAAGAACCAAGTTCTTTCATTTCTGTTTTCGAAAAACCTACTACTTTAGCAAACATCTTTTCACGTAATGTTTTAGCTAATCTAGCAGCCATCCTAGAACCAATGAAAACAATTAAAATACCAATTACCATAATGAGTAATGCTAATCCTAACATCTTAAGTCCTGTTACAAAAATATATTGCGTCTGCATTTTATCTGTATCAACACCAATACGTTGATATTCAGCCTTCACACTAGAAATAGCACCTTGTCCAATAATACTATCTGGCATTTTCTCCGTTTTTTCAAGAATACCACGAACCATCTGTTGTCGACTATCCTCTGGCATCATGCTTAATGTTTGAAATAAATCAACACCTTCTGGTAATTGTAACATTTCTTTAGAATCTTCATTAGAAGCATAGGAAATAATTACCATTGATGGAGCTAAAAAATCACTTACCTTTTCTTGATCACTATTATCCTTTAACTTATAAATAGTTTCTCCCTTATAAGTTCCATCTTTTTCATATTGACTTGAAATATAACTTTTCTCTTTCTCTGTTAAAAATAAATTAATTTTCTGTAAGGTTGTTTCTCCTATTTTTTCTATCGCTGCATTTTCAATTCCACTTTGTTGTACCCCTACATTAACAATACGCGAAGTATAATCTGGTAATGTTAAATCACATGCAGCTTGAGCAAATAATAGAAGAACAATACATAAGATAGATAAAATAGAACTTTTTAAATAACGAAATATTTTAATCATACGAATCCTCCTTATATAGTCCTTTCTTTAATAATAATAGTTGGTGTACAAATTTTTGGTACACACAATCTACATCCTCATTCCACTTAATAATTTTTATGAGTGAATGAATCAAACACATATTACATAAATCAACAATATCATATAAGTCTTCTTCTTTTGTTATATTCAATTTTTCTTTATTAATATAAGAAATTAATCTTTCTGTTCTGTTCTTTTCTACATCAATATTTCTCGTTGGCAAAACAGAAACATTTTTAAAATTGGCATTTAATATAATATTTTGAAAGAATTTTTTGTGACGATTATGGTTTATTTTCTTTATAAATTTTAAAAATAATGCTTGATAAGACTTTAATAAATCTCCGCCGTTTTCTTCAAAGATTTGCTTTTCTATCAAAGAGAACTTCTCTTTATGAATTGTCAATAAATAATCGTATAAATCTTCCTTATCTTCAAAATACATATAAAAGCTACCACGCGAAATATTTGCATTATGAATAATTTGATTAATAGAAGCTTCATCATAAGATACGCGACTAAACTCTTTAATTGCTGATTCATAAATTGATTTTTGTTTTTCCTTCGGTAAATTAAAAAATGTTTGACTTGGCATATACCCACCTCTTCATTATATGTGTTTTCTAGCCACATGTCCCATTATATATGACAAGTTGTCACATGTCAACTTCAATTCATAGTAATCCCATAATTTTACATTTTCTTACGACTATGATTTGATTCTACTTAAAAGAATCTATCTAAATAATTTAATTGCAACAAAAAAGCACCTATATCTGGTGCTATTTCATGAATCCCATAAAAATTAAAAAAGCAACATAAATAAAACTAACAATCCAACCATTTACTTTGTCCATTACAGTTGACTTATATTTTACTCCTACTGCCATAGCCATAAAAGTTCCACCTACAAGTCCACCAATATGTGCTGCGTTATCAATACCAGAAAGGGAAAATCCAACTAATAAATTTAAAATAATAATTGGAATAATTTGTGACTTCATAACATTACCTAAATAAACTCGGTAATGATATCCAAAATATAATAAAGCACCTAAAAGTCCAAAGATAGCTCCACTAGCTCCTGCACTGATATGTTCACTAAAAGTAATTGAAAGTAAACTACCACAAAGGGCACTAAATAAGTAAATTAGTAAATACTTAGTTTTACCAAAAAAACTTTCCAATTGTGGACCAATCACATATAATGCATACATATTAACAAGTAAATGTAAAATACCAATATGAAGGAACGCACAAGTAAGTAAACGCCATGGTTCTCCATGTAATACTAAAAATTTATAATTTGCTCCAAAAGCAAGTAATGTTGGAATATGCGTACTTCCTTTTCCTAAAATATACATAAGAGCAAATAAGATAACATTGATTGCAATAATTGCATAAGTAATTACTGGTTTTTTCATTGTAAATACTTCTTCTGCTTTTTTCGCATCTACTTCGTTTTTCTCACTAATATCCTGTGTTAACTTCATAAATAATTCTAGTCCCTCTTCTTTAAATTCTGTTTCCTTCGTAATAGATGGAAAAACTTCTTTTACAAGTGGACAAGCATTAATATCTTCAATTTCATTTAATCGCACACAAGTTAAATTACCATCTCTTTGTTCCTGATGATCAAATTCAACATTATCCCCTAAATTTAAATATACACATAATACATTCATCTTCCAAGATAACATTTTCTTTTTAATACGTTTTGTTATTTTTCTTGTTTTAAATATATCAAACCCAAATTGTTCATTATTATGAATATAGTCAGTTACAATTCTAACAATATGATAAGGACTTTCTAAGTTTTCTAACCATATCTCATTCTTTGCCCCTTGTAACACAATGGGATTATAACCTTGTTCTGTAATAAAATAATGTAGCAATTTCATTACTAATTCATCTGTTTTATTTACCATTACATCGTTCATGGTATCTCCCCCTAACTTTCTTGTTTTAATTGTTCTTGGATTTTTGTAAAACATTCTGGTAATTCACTATCAAATTCCATATACTTTCCCGTTGTTGGATGATGAAAACCTAATACTTTTGCGTGTAAACATTGTCCTGTTTCATCAAACTTCTTTCTTCTTCCATACACCGGATCATTGACTACAGGATATCCAATATAATCCATATGTACCCTAATTTGATGAGTTCTACCTGTTTCTAGTTTTAATTCAATTAAAGTTGCATTTTTATAGCGCTCTAATACCCTAAAATGAGTAATAGAATCTTTACTATTAAAACTTGTAACTGCTTGTTTCTTACGATCATTTGGATCCCTACCAATTGGAGCATCAATAGTACCAGTATCATTTTTAATAACACCCCATACTAAAGCATAATAGACTCTCGTTGTTGTTTTTTCTTCTAATTGTTTAGCTAATATTTCATGTGCTTTATTATTTTTCGCAACCATCAAAAGCCCCGTTGTGTCCGCATCAATTCGGTGAACAATCCCTGGTCGAAATTCTCCATTTACATCACTCAACTTAGAATGATATAAAAGACCATTTACAAGTGTTCCATGCGTATTCCCTACTCCTGGATGAACAACAACTCCATTTGCTTTATTTACAACAATTACATCATCATCTTCATAAACAATATCCAAATCCATTTTCTCTGGTGTCGCATGCATTTCTTCTTCAACATATTCTTCTGTATGAATCTGATCTTCCTCTTTTACTACATAACTTGCTTTTACTACTTTCCCATTTACCGTAACATCTCCATTTTTAATCATTTTCGCAATTTTACTACGCGATAATTCTAAATGCTCCATTAAATAAGAATCTATTCTATTCCCACCATCTGTTACAATGATTTCCATTTAATCACGCTCCTTAAACGTCTCTATCATAATAAAAAATATAGAAATGACGATACATGTATCTGCTAAATTAAAAATTGGGAAAGGATAACCTAGCAAATAAAAGGATAAATAATCGATTACATATCCAAAAAAGATACGATCGAATAAATTTCCAAAAATACCACCAATTAATAAACTAAGACTTATTTTTTCCAGCCATTTTAATTGTTTCCCTTTCATAAAATAGAAATAAATAATTCCTAAAAAAAGAATAGTCATAATAATTAAAAAGATGCGATTTCCACTTAAGACACTAAATGCCGCTCCATCATTATGAACATTCGTAATAGAAAAAAAGTTAGGAATAATCGAAATATTTTCACCAAGTGCTATTACCTGAGTAATGATAACTTTAATGAAACGGTCCATTACAAATACAATACTACTTAGCAATAAAATAAGTCCCATAAAATTCACCTAACTTATTATATCAAAAAATGATTGGTTAGAAAAGTCCAATCATTTCATTTTACCATTCATACTCCATGTTTTTACATCAGTAATTTCAACATCTACAATTTTTCCAATCATAGCTGGATTTCCTTCTACATTAACCAATTTCATTGTATCAGTATATCCCATTAGTTTTGAAGGATCATTCTCACTATATCCTTCAATTAATACAGGAACTACTTTCCCAAGATAAGTATCATTTGCCTCTTTCGAATATTGATTTACTAGTTCATTTAAACGATGTAATCGCTCATTTTTTACTTCTAGTGGAACATCATCTTTCATTTTAGCAGCCGGTGTTCCAACCCTAGGAGAGAAAATAAAAGTAAATGCGGAATCATACTTACAAGTATTAACAACATCAAGTGTCTCTTCAAAATCTTCTTCTGTTTCACCTGGAAAACCTACAATAATATCAGTTGTAATAGAGGAATATGGAAGTACCTCCTTTAATTTACGAAATAAAGCTAAATAACTTTCTTTGGTATATCTTCGACCCATTAATTTTAATATACGGTCGCTTCCACTTTGAAGTGGTAAATGAATGTATGGCATAATATTATCATATTTTCCAATTACTTCAATCATTTTATCGGTAAAATCCCATGGATGACTTGTTACAAAGCGAAGTCTTGGAATTCCTGTCTTTGCAACATCTTCTAATAAATTTTCCATTCCATAATCCATATCTAAATCTTTCCCATAAGCATTTACATTCTGCCCAAGTAATGTTACTTCTTGATAACCCTGTTTCATTAAATCTTTTACTTCTTCAATAATGAAATGAGGCTTACGACTACGCTGTTTTCCTCTTGTATATGGAACAATACAATAAGTGCAGAACTTGTCACAACCATACATAATATTTACCCATGCCTTATATTTACTATCACGTTTTACCGGAATATTTTCAATAACATCCCCTTCAATGCTAAGAACATCAACATTTAATTTTTTAGTCTCCATACTTGTTTTTAAAATACTTGGTAACTTATGAATATTATGAGTTCCAAATACAATATCTATCCATTTATATTTTTCTAAAATTTCATCTACAACTACTTCTTCTTGCGCCATACACCCACAAATACCAACGATTAAATCTGGCTTTGTTTCTTTCATATGTTTAATTCTACCAATCATACCAAATACTTTATTATGCGCATTTTCCCTTATCGCACAAGTATTTAATAAAATAAGGTCCGCCTCTTCCATCGAAGGAGCTTCCGTAAAACTCATATCTTCTAAAATTGCCTTGATGTTTTCACTATCATGTTCATTCATTTGACATCCATAAGTTTTTACAAAATATGTTTTTCCTTTTCCAATTTCCACTAAATCATGACTAATAATATAGTCATTTGTTTTAGTAACTACTTCTTTTTTTGTTCTAACTCTTGCTTCTTTTAAATTTGGTAACTGCACATTTACACCATCTTTCTTAACGAATAGATTGTATCATATATCAAGTATTTAAGCAATATTTTAAAAAAAAGACTCGTAATATTACGAATCTTTCTAACAATCTGTACAGTCACCAACGTTTTTCCCAGTATACCCAGTTGATACTAATGTATACTCTTTTTTTTCTAAATCAATAATATAATATGCATTTGTTTTTTTACTTTGCTTGTTGATAATTTCTACTTTATAAGTATTATCTTCTTGTTTCATTGGTTCACTATAATCAAATTTTTTTGTGTTTTTTACATCGTTAATTATATTCAATACTTGCTCAATGTTTTCTTGCTCAGCCTTTTGCTCTGCTTTTCTATTCTCATGTGAAACAATAAATGTAATTCCACAAACAATTCCAATGATAATAATAATTCCAATGATATTCCCTATTAACATTTTTTTATTCATATAATCACCTATAAAACACACCATATCGTTGTTACTGTAATAACATTTGATTTATTTCCTGCTTGGTCAACTGTCCAAATTTTCATTATTCCTGTTGCACTTCCTATATACTTGTGATTGTCATCATGGCCAGCGGTTCCAGCATATGTAGCTGGTATACCATCGGCCGGATCAAATTTTGTTGCAGTTGGTATCTGATCACCATCGTCATGTGGTGACTTTGACGTAAAAGTATAATAATACGTATCCGTACTTGGTCCAGTATTACTAGATGCTAGTTTTTCTGGAATAAAACTTTTACAATCGTCAGAACCGGCAGGAACTTTAAATGTTTTACTACCAGTAGTAGAACCATAACCAACTAAAGTATATGTTAAAGCTGTTGTCTTACGATCGATTTTAATCGTTTTCTTTGGTGTAGTTGATACATTTCCTGCATTATCTGTTATTTTATAATATACTTGACTTGTTCCTGTAGCTTGAATTGATCGGGTATTTTGCTTAAATGTTCCATTCGTACTAGCTCCAGTAACGACAACTTCCCTTTTAGCAACTCCACTCATAGAATCCGAAGATCCAATCGTTGTTACTTGAACAAAATTTTTACTCCATGTATTGTTTGTATATGGTCCAATTGGATTACCAGCAACACCACTACTACCATCTGTTTTTTCCATTTTAACACTTCCAGCAACTGGTGCTACAGTATCGACTTTTACCGTATCAGAAGTAGTACAAATATTACCAGCATTATCCTTAGTTGTTAAGGTTACTGTTGTCCCTGCAGTATCACTTACACTCGTATGTGATACTGTCGTTGATGCATGTCCACTTGTTGCGTCACTACCATCTGTTTTATTAACCGTTACCTTACTTCGATACCATCCATTGTCTCCCGCAGTTCCCGCAAATGAAATCGTACCACAGGTTGGATTTGTTTTATCTACTTTTACTGTTTTCGTAGTTTTACATGTATTTCCTGCATTATCCGTTGTAGTAAGTGTTACAGTCGTACCCGTCGTATCACTTGTAATACTACTTTGACTTACTGTCGTACTCTTATGTCCACTTAAACTATCACTACCATCTGTTTTATTAACCGTTACATTGCTTCGATACCATCCATTGTCTCCAACAGTTCCACCAAACGAAATTGTT
Source organism: uncultured Bacilli bacterium (assembly GCA_944332435.1). Taxonomy (GTDB): domain Bacteria; phylum Bacillota_I; class Bacilli_A; order RF39; family UBA660; genus MGBC107952. Next base: position 32,984 of record CALVJW010000011.1, read on the forward strand.
CCACAAGTTGGATCTGTTTTATCTATTTTTATATAATATGGTTCACTCCAATCACTGGCATTTCCAGCTTTATCTACTGCTCTAATACAATATTTTTTATTTGTATCAGTTGTATAAATATAGCTTTGTTTTAAATCTCCAGTCTTGGCACCCGTACATCCATCGGAATATTCAAAATGATCAATTCCAAGTCCAACATCAGCAGATTTAAACTCTCCCCACCATAATGTTTTATTTACCCAAGTTGTATCATTCTCTTTCTCTGCTCCGGTTGAACTATCATAGCGAATTTTAGCAGTTGGCACACTTGGAGCTCCAGCATCAATATTGGTAATAGTTAACGTTCTTGCTGTAATAATGTTATAACCATCTCTTACTCTGGCCGTAATGGTACCATTACTTGTAAAAGTGACATCTTTTGTTGTTCCAGTTGGTACTACTAGCCATGTTTTTCCGATATCTAAACTATATTCATAGATAAAATTGCTTTGTCTTTCTGGGTAATGAATTGTAATTACCTTTTTGCTTGACATAATTGATAAATCTGGTTCTGAGGTATATTCCGGCATACCAATATCTAATGTTTTTAAACGAATACTTGCTATTAATGATTCATTTTCTGTATTGGTTGCTCTTCCTAAAATATAATAATCTAATCCATTTGTTAATTTAGTAAATGTATATTGATTACTTGTTGATTTACTACTCCAAGTATTTCCCCCATCAATTGAAAATTCATATTTCAAATTCGTATCATCAGTTTCTACTTGCATAGAAACACCAATAGAATTACTTGTTATCGTTCCTGCAATTAATTTAGCTTTACCAAATTTTTCACAGTTTTGATCATCATATAAATTCAATTCATAACTAATTTTTCCATTTGCACCAATTGTATAAAGTAAATACTTGTTTGGATCAATATTTCCATCTTTTAAAGTACCTTCCTTAAATCGGTTATCATTCATTAATTCTTCTACTTTAATACATAGTTCTGCACCTTCATTCATTGGATAATCATTACTATTATCTTTAATATAACTTTCTCCAGTTGAATAAACATATTCTAAGTTCGAACTTTTTACTGCATCATCAGATTTTTTTACATTATTAATAATTGGAGGAGTTACAATCAAAGCTATAATTCCTAAAATAACAATAACTCCTAATAACTCAATTAATGTAAAACCATACTTTTTACTTTTTTTCATACCATTACCTCACAATTTACATACATCTATTCTTATCTATATTTATAGTATATCAAATAATGGAAAAATAATCTAGTATTTTATCATACTTTTTTATTACACTAATAAAAGAAAAAAAGAGCATATCGCTCTTATACTTCTTGAATCACAATTAAAATCATTGGTTTACATTCAGTTTCTTTATATAAATATTTTCCTAACTTATCACGGATTCCAAGTTTAATCTTATTAAAATTCGTATAATCTGGTTTGATATTCTCTAAAATTACTTCTTTCGAAATTTTTTCCGATTCTTTAATAATATCAATGTTTTCCTTTACGTAAATAAACCCTCGAGTCAAAATTTCTGGTCCAGCTAAAATTTCCTTTGTCTTTTTATCAATTGTTGCACTAACTAAAACAATTCCATTATCACTTAATAACTCTCTATCTTTTAGTACTAGTTCACCAACGTCACCTGCTGTTTTCCCATCTACTAAAATATCATCGACTTTGATCTTTTCCTCATCATTGACAAGTACTCCATCTTGGAAAGTTGCTACCTGACCATTTAATTTCAATAAAATATTATTTTCGTTCATTCCAAGTGCAACTGCAACTTTCGCATTTTCTACTTGATGGCGATATTCTCCAATTACTGGGAAATAATATTTTGGTTGCATCAAATCAATCATCATCATTAAATCTTCACTAGATGCATGATGATCTAAATATTTTTTAGATGATAAAATAATTAAATTTGCACCAATTTTTGAAATATCATCATAAATATACGTTGCACTTTTTTCCATTCCCTCATAAACAGGAGATGCAAATACAACCGTATCTTCTGCTCCAATATGAATAAATTTATCATATCCTTTAACAATTCGTTTCATATTAGAAAAAGGTTTTTCCCTTTCATCACTTACTAATATGATAACTCCTTCATCATTTACATGGTGAATATTTAATAATCTATTTTTATCAAATGACATATAACGCATATCAATTGCTTTATTAATAATATTTTCTAATCGTTTTCCTAAAATAACAACTTTACGATCTGTTTTCATAATTTCATTAAATATCTCTTGAATACGATGTAATTGAGCCGCTAAAATATTAATTAAAATTCGTCCATCATTACGATTAATAATTTCACTAATTGATGGAGCAATACGATGTTGTGGACTTGTATAGCCTTTCTTTGGGGCATATAAAGACTCACTTAATAAACAAAGTACCCCTTGTTTTCCTACATACGCAAGCTTACCAATATCTGTTTTATATTTACCAATCATTGTTGGATCGAATACAAAGTTACCAGTATAAAAAATTGCTCCATCTGGTGTATTTAAAACATACCCTACTGAATCTGGCACTGAATGTGTTACACTAATTGGGAAAATACTATTCTTACCAAATTTTACTTTACGATGTGGTTTCAATTCCACTAATTGATTTGTATTCATCCCCTCTTCTAATAATTCCTCTTTTAATATTTCTAGCGTAAATGTTGTTCCATATACTTTTACTTGTTTTAAATCTTTTAATAAATCAGGAATCGCTCCCATATGTTTATCATGTCCGTGTGTAATAAAAATTCCCTGAATTCTTTTTTCATTTTCTTTTAAGAAATCATAATTAGGAATAATATAGTCAACTCCTAACATAAAATCATCTGCATATTTTAGTCCGGCATCAAAAATAAATAAGTCATTATCTACATCAACAACATACATATTTTTCCCGTTTTCATTTAACCCACCAAGACTAAATATTTTTATTTTACTCATAACATTCTCCTTTCTTTATTTCTTGTTTTAATATTTATAAAAAGACTTATACATTATATCAGAAAAATAAGAAGAAGTCTATCTTTCTATTTTTCTCAGTAAAATTTGATATTCTTATTACATAGTAAAGACGGTATGCGATAAAGAATAAAAAGAAAGATAATAAAACTAAGGTATTAATAGAAATCCCTAAAATTTTAACAATTTAGAAATTAAATTTCAGTTAAAATTCTATTCATCCAATTAATTTTACCCATTATTACAAAAAAAGAGCTTATGCCCTATAATTAGTTTTTTATTTCTATCTTTTTTACTTATAATTGTTTTAAACTTCTTTCTATAAATTATGACTAATTTATATTACTAAAGGTAATACTAACATCGCTAGTACAAATGAAATGATTGCTCCAATAATGATAGACACGACAAAATAAGACATAAATGAATCTGTTTTTGTAAATATTAAGTAATCAAAAATAGTAGTTACAAGTGAAATCAGTGCTGTTAAACCTAGTACCAAAAGAAAATGACTCGTTTCATTTTGAATCAATACTTGAATTATATTAAACGCTAAAACAAATATAAATCCCCGTTTAAATCCCCCACTTTCAAAACACTTATATAAAATATAAGCTGTCAATATTGAAAATACTAAAGATATAACCATGTTCCCCACTCCCTCTTATTTTTAAGATAACAAATCAAGAAAAAATAGTCAATAAGTTATAATTTGAACAACAAAAAAAGAATGAAACCTTCTTTGCAATAAAATATTATCACCTTTTTTATTTAACTTCCCATACTATTTACCAATTCAAATTTTCTTTATTCATATTCATTCAATTAATTTTACTATTTTTTCTGTAAAAAATAAGTTTCTACCTTCGGCATAATCACACTACCTCGAGAGACAAAATAAGAATAAGGTTCCACCTTTATATCATCTTTTGTAATATAATAAACCATTGTTTTATTATCTAAAAAAGTCATAATTAAGAATACATATAAATCTAACTTTTCTTCTATTAAACGTTTCGTACAAAAAGAAATGAGGCTATCTTTCTGCTCTTTCGTAACTTTCTCAACTTGGATATAACTAGACATCACAATATAATTACCAAATTGATATCGCTTTAATCCATTACAATAAGTTTTTGATAAATCTTTTAACGAAGTAACCATCATTCCATCTTGTTCTAACAGTTGGTAATCCAAATTTAATTGTTGGCATAATTCTTTTGTTAATTGGATATCTACTTCCCGATATTTATCAGGTAAATGAAATGCCACAGTATCCACTAAATTAGCAAGAACAACTAATTTCTTTTCTTCTTCTAAAAAGAAATCTGAAAAAAGTTCATAGATTAACATTGCTGTTGAACAAATATGTTTATTAATTAAGTACGGACAATCTATAATCTTACTAGTAGGATGGTGGTCAATTATAGCAACAATATTACCCGGTACTTTTCTTTCATGATGATCTACTAATATATAATCTGCATCTATCACCCAATCTTTTTGATGCAAAGTAACATCAATCCCATATTTTTGACATAACGTTTTAGTATCAGTATCTATTTCTTTGTCTGGTATAATAAATTGTACAGAATAGCCCTTTCTTTTTAATAATTGTTCTAATAAATAACCACTAATAACACTATCTAAATCAGGATTTTCATGACCAACAATTACATACTGCTTCATACTATCACCTATTTATATCATATCACAAAAAAAAGATAGCAACAATTAGTTGTTATCTTTTAACACTTCAATGGCTTTACGCATTTTATTGTCGTATTTTACCATTTCCATTCCACCAAATAATTTTAAGAATTCTTCTTTTTCCATATGGTATTTTTCTGCAAGTGAGTTTGCTTCTTTTTCTGCTTCTTCATCACTAATTTCAATCTTTTCTAATTTTGCAATTTCTTCCAATACTAATCTAGAAGTAATACGTTTTACTGCTTCTTCTTTCATTTGAGCACGTAAAGTTGCTTCATCAGAATTAGTAAATTGATAAAATTGTGATAAAGTTAATCCTTGCATTTGTAAATTTTCTTCATATTGTTTTAAAATGCGAGTTGTTTCTTCTTCAATCATTACTTCTGGAATTTCTACTTCTGTTTCTTTTATAACAGCATCCATTACATCATCAATAAATTTATTTTCAGCTTGCATTTCTTTATATTCTGTCATCATTTTCTTTACTTCAGCTTCTAATGTTTCTTTAGAATTAACACCTTCTAAATTTAAGTCAGCATAGAAGTCTTCATTTAATTCTGGAATAATTGTTTCTTTAATTTCTTTTACAGTTACTTTAAAAGTTGCTTTTGCTCCTTTTAATTCTTCACTATGATATTCTTCTGGGAATGTTACTTCAATTTCTTTTGTTTCTCCCTTTTTCATTCCAATTAGTTGTTCTTCAAATCCTGGGATAAAAGTTTGAGATCCAATTACTAATGAATAATCAGTTCCTTTTCCACCTTCAAAAGCAACACCGTCTTTGAAACCTTCAAAGTCAATAATTGCTGTATCTTTTTCTGCTACGGAACCATCTTTTACTTTTGTTTCAGCATATTTTTCACGCATTTCTTCGATTGTTTTATTGATTTCTTCTTTTGTAATTTCTACTTTTTCTTTTTTAACACCTAAACCTTTATATTTTTTAATTTTAACTTCTGGCTTTGTTGTTAAGATAAATAAGAATTCTACACCATCTTTTCCAATATTCTTTACTTGAATTTCTGGTTGTGCTACTAATTCTAAATCTTTATTATCTTCCATTGCTTTTGCATAAGCATCTTGTAATACAATATCAGCAGCATCAAAATATAATGATTCTTCCCCATATTTTTTCATAAATAATGCTTTTGGTGCATGTCCTGGACGGAATCCATCAATTTTTACTTTTTTATTTGCTTTCTCAAACGCTTTATCAATTGCTGAAGTCCATTCATTTCCTTCTATTTTAATTGTGATTTCTTTTTCATTTTTTTTCATATTAACATCCTTTCTCACACTTCATTAGTATAACGTAATTTTCTTATTTACGCAAGATATAGAAGTAAAAATTAATAAAAGGACAAATATTTTTTAATAAGCCAACGTATATAGAAAACAAAAAGATAGATATGAAACCATGTCTATCTTCTATTTTTTCTATGTTTTGTTTTTACTGCACTTGGTTGACTTTGAAAATCGTTTTTTAATATTTCATCTATACTCATAAATGCAAAATCTTCAATTGTATCTATATCTATATGATACACAGTATAGAAAAATGCCTTAATACAATGAATATTCCCAGTTTCTAAAAACACTCTTTCTATTTTTTTAACATCTGCACCTGGGATATCTTTCGCAAAATCGCAAATACATTCTACATCACACGTTTTAATCATAGCTTCTTCTAATTTTTCAATATTTGCACCTGGAACATACTTTGCAAAATCATAAAGAGCAGCTGCAAGGTAATCACTTTTTATTTTTACAAGTGCATCCTCTAATTTTGCAACATCAGCATCTTCTGCACATACAGCAAACTCAAAAATAGCTCGTGGATTTCTTGCTTTTATAAGAGCATCTTCTATTTTTGAACAATCTATATTTTTATTTGCATCTTTGATAGCTTTAAAAAACAAATTAATATAATAAACGTCTCCCGTTTTAAGCATAGCATCGGTCATTTTTTCAACATTGATATATTTATGTTCTTTTAACATTTTTTCTACAAGATTATAAAGCCACCTTGCTATAAAAGTATTAATATATGTTTTATCTTCTGCCTTGTTTAACACATTGGCTAGTCTTTTTATATCAGCACCTTCTGCATACATAAACCAAAAAATAGCTTTTATATCCCCTGTATTTACAACAGCATCTTCTAATTCTGGAATATTAGCTCCTTTTACTTCACATGCAAAATCAGCAAGAAGATGAGCATCACCTGTTTTTATAACAAGATCTTGTAATTTTGCAATATTAGCCCCTTTTACATCCCTAGCAAATTCAAAAAGAAGATCAGCATCACCTGTTTTTATAACAAAATCTTGTAATTTTTCAACATTAGCCCCTTTTACATTCCTAGCAAATCTATAAATAAATTTTGCATTTGCTTTTTTTATAACAGCATTCTCTAATTTTTCAATGTCTGCACTATTTACATTTTTAGCAAACTCATAGATATCTGCTTCGTTTCCCATTTCTATAATAGCATCTTGTAACTTTTCAATGTTTGCACCTTTAATGCTTTTTGCAAATTCAACAATATAGAATAAATTTTCTGTTCGAATCAATGCATCCTCAAACGCTCCTAATTTCGTTTCATTAAGCCTATATCTATTTTTTTTCACATAGAAATAAATATCACTAGCTTCATTAGAGTTTAACATTTTTAAATCTTTTTTTTCCAAATTAAACATAAAATTCCCCCTTCTAGGCGCGTATTGTAACACTTAATAATATTTTTGTCAAATCGATAATAAAAGGATTTTGCTGTACCCATCAACTATGCTTGGTAAAAGAAACAAAAAGAAGCAGATACAATATTAATCCTACTTCTTATATATATCTAGCAAGTCAAATTAAAATCTAACTTGATATCTTATCATTTATACTAGTACAATTCTAAAATTGATTGAACCATCTTTAAATACTGATTAAAAACCCCTATCTTGTTTTTGGTTGTTCTTCTAAGTCCATATCTTCAGACAAATGTAAATCATCAAAGCTTCCATCTAACCATGCTTTTCTAATTACTTCTTCCAATTTTCCAAAGTCTACTCCTTCTAAATTTCTTGCATACTCTGAAATATCATCTGAACTAATTTCACTGCTTTGCTTTGCTTTTTTAATTGCTTCTTCCAATTTTCCAAAGTCTACTCCTTCTAAATTTCTTGCATACTCTGAAATA
>CALVJW010000012.1 GCA_944332435.1 uncultured Bacilli bacterium
AAAGCAGGACTTGAACCCGCAACCTACTGATTACAAGTCAGTTGCTCTACCAATTGAGCCATTTCGGCAAAAAAATAATGGTGGGCGATATAGGACTCGAACCTATGACCCCCTGCTTGTAAGGCAGGTGCTCTAACCAACTGAGCTAATCGCCCAAAAACCTTTGGACGTATTTAATATTACCAGTTTTCATATTGTTTGTCAATAGACTTTTTTTTATTTTTTTTGTTTTTTTAAATTTTCCTCTATCCAATATGGTAGTTTATATTCCAAAGTTTTAAATCCTTGCTTTGTTTCAATGATTTTTCGTTGTTTTCCTGAATACTTTCTACTATTTTTGTATGCTATATTTTTTATACTAAGTTTTAATTGATAATCTTCATCATCAACTTCCAATATTTCCGTGTAAATAACGTCACCAATATTTACAAAGTCATGAATATCTTTTACAAAACCATGTGATATTTCTGATATATGAATTAACCCACTATAAAATTCATCAAATGACACAAAGGCACCATAAGATTCGATACCTGTGATTGTTCCTTTTACCACATTTCCTTTCTTATAATTTGCCATACATACACCTCGGTTAAATTATAACATACTTTTTTTAAAATAAAAAGTTTATTTACGTTTTAACTTTTTCCATGTATAATAAGATTGGTGATATTATGACAGACACAGAAAAAATAATAAATGTAATTGATAAGTTGCGTCCTTTTTTAATTAACGATGGTGGAAATATTGAATTTGTAAAATATGAAAATAATATTGTGTATATTAAAATGATGGGTGCATGTGCGGACTGCATGATGTTAGATTACACATTAAAAGAAGGAATTGAAATGGCAATCAAAGATGAAGTTCCTACTGTAATAGAAGTTGTAAACATCAATAATTCACAGCCAACTTATTAAGCCACTCTATTTCTGGTAAATAGATGATTGATTTTAAATATTGATATGTAAGTACTATCATATTTTCATAATCTTTCGTATGAGTTACAACTTTCAGTAACTCTTTTTCATTTTTCTCATCTAATATTACTTCTTCATAAATATCAAAATAAAAAGTTGGAAATAATAAGCGAATAAAAAACATTTGACATTCATATTCTGATAAATTGCTATAAGTTAGATAATAAATGATTTCATTAATAATATCAGGTTGATTAAAAAAAGAAGATTTGAAATATTCACTAGCATCTCTACTGGGAATATCTAAAACAAAATTTAAGGGATTATAAAGGTCGAATAAAGTGTCGCCAGATTGAATTCGTTTATGAGAAACTGATAAAATATGGGTATCTTTTTTTCCCAACATATGAAATAAACTAATGCTCGTTTCTGCCAAGCCTACAAAATAACTAAAACTCTCTCTAATTCTTGGATGCTTTTTCGATAATTGACTGACTTGATATTCGAAATAATCTATTTTATTCGTCCATAATTGATACCAATCATCCCTTTTTAATATAGGATAATCTCCTATATTTTTGGTTTTATTTTGAAATAAAATTAAATCACTTAAAATTACCACATCATCTTCTTTCACAGATAATTTTAATAAAATATATGATACTTGATTAATATAAGTTAATATCTGCCCAGAAGTATTTAATACAATTTCATGACAATATAAGCCCCTCTCACGCAAAATTTGCGTTAATTGATATATTTGTTTCAACTCTTCCAAATCTCTTTCTGCAGGCATTAAAACATATCTAAATTTATCAATTTGAAATGAATACCGCTTATTCATTTGGTGAATAGTTTGAGTCGTTAATCCATAGTAATAATGAAGGGCATTTTTCATAGATTCACCTCATTTCATTGTATGACTTTCTTTTTTATTTCATGCGAAAAGATATAGCACTATCGTACTATATCTCTTATTTGTGTTAATTTTTCATGATATGCTTGAATTAATTCTTCCAACTTTTTATTTTTTTCTTCTAACATTTCATTGTTTTTCTTTTCTTCTTCATATAATTTTTTATATTCTGAATCATCATTTACTTCCAAAATTTCCATTGGTTCTTCTTTAGCTGTAGTATCAACATCCTTCGTTATCTCTTCCGTAACAACATTTGTCGGTGCTTCATTCACATTGAAGAATTCAAAACCTGAACTCATATCTTTTGGTAATTCAATAGCATCATTCGCAGGTTCTGAAACACTATACTCAATTGTTGGTTCCGGAATAATAGAAGTTTGTTCTTCCTTTTCTACTACTGGGATATCATCTACTACAATCGGATCTAAAGCAACTGGAGTTGGCAATTCAGTTTCATGAACAATTTCATTTGTAGTTTCATTTTGTTGTTCCGTTGCGATTGATTGTTCTACATCGCTTGGAATTTCAGCAGGTGCGTCCATTGTAACTGGTTGTTCTAAAGCTACTTCTGTTTTTTCTTCCTCTTTTACTTCTTCCGTATCTTCATGACTTTTTTTACCAAATATATTTTTTAAACTAAATTTTCCTTTTTTCTTTTTATGTTCTTCTTTTTCATCTTTTAACGGTTTAGAAGGCATAATAATCTCCATTGTTGCTTCCAATTTTTCATCTGTATTATCTTCAACTTTCGAAAATTCTTGGCTAACTTCATCCATTAAATTTGTTAGATCAGCATTTATTTCTTTTAATGACTCTGTTTTCTCTTCAAGGGATTGTTCGTTTTCTGATAATTCAATATTATTAAAATCAGGTGTATTGGCACTTAGATATGGCATTACTGCCACTGGTAAACGTAGTGCCCGTGCATCAGTGATTTTCAAATTCTCTAATAAATGATAATTTAAATCTTCTACTCCTAATTTATTACATTCTTTATTATCATTTACAATTCCAACAATTGCATTTTTAACTCTATCCCATTCTTCTTGAGTATCAATTGGAAGAACTTGTTCATTATCAACTACTTTTGCTACAAAAATTTTAACATTACCATCTGCATCAGCAATTCCATCACTGTAAATTACATATGCTTGATCAGCCAATTTAAAATAACGTTCAATCGTTACGCTTTGCACGATACCGTTAATGATTAACTCCACTTTTTTCATATTTCCTCCTTTATTCTTTTACCCTTATAACAATTATATCAAAAAAACATTTATATTCAATATATTTTTCAAGAATTCTCTATTTTTCTTCTATTTTCTATTGTATAATAATGTGTACTGGAGGGATATATGTGTTAAGAAAAAAAGTAGATATTTCAGCTCTATTGCTTTTTTCTATTACTTGTATTGTTTTAGGAATCTTTACCATGATAAACGGCAAATTAATCTTACGCTATAATATTTATTTAATTGGTTCTATTTTAGCGTTCATTGCTATTTTTGATTTTTATCATTTATTTTTTGGAAAGAAGGAACAAAAAAAATTAATCGAGGCAATCATTAAATTAGTCTTAGACTGTGCTTTCACTTTAGTGATGTTTTATAAAACAAACTTTATTTTAGCAAGTATCACTATATTCTTTGGCCTTTATATTTTTTTACATAGTCTATTACACTTATTTAATTTCTTTCTATATTACACCAATCATATCAAAGGAAGTTTAAAATTGTTCTTCTATTTTATTATAACCTTAATACTATCTTTGTTACTTATCTTGCACCCAACCCAAAATATTGTCTATGCACAGGTTATTATTGGTCTTTACCTCATTTTCCTAGGAATCACAAAATTAAATGACTTTTTAGTGGAAACAATTCCTACCAGAATTAGTAATAAAATGAAAGCTCGAATTCAAATACAACTACCCATTTTATTGGCAATGTTTATTCCAAAAAGATTACTATCTTTAATTAATGAAATGGTAGAAATTAAAAAAGAAGATACAAACTTCAGAGTTGTTAAAAATCACCATTTACCAGATATTGAAGTGATTATTCACTTAGCAAAGGGTGGAACTGCGGCTTTTGGCCATGTAGAGGTTTGCTATCAAAATAAAATTTATTCATTTGGAAATTATGATATGCATTCACGAAGCTTTTTTAATGCAATTGGTGATGGTGTTATCTGTATAGCTGATCGAGATCGTTATATAGACTATGTATTGGAACAGAAACATCGATATTTAGTAGTATTTGGTATTCAGTTAACAAACCAAGAAAAAAAGATTATAGAAAAAAGAATTCACGACCTCACAGAACATAATACGATTGATTATTATCCTGATTTGGCTCTTGCTGATAAAGGATTACTACCACCAGGTGATTACCATGATATGAGCAGTGAAATTTACAAACTAGCAAATGGAAAATTCAAGAAAATTATCTCTGGCAAAAATAAAAAATTTTTCGTACTAAAAACAAATTGTGTTATGGTAGCAAATTCAATTTTCAATGGCATTGGAAAAAACATCATTGCTTTAAATGGAATTATTTCGCCAGGGTCATATTATGAATATTTAAATAACGCTTTTTTAAATAAAAATAGTAATGTGATTACAAGAATTGTTTATACGAAGGAGACGAAAGATAAATCATTGTAGACGTTTTAATTCATGAGCAAATTTTGACTTATGCAAATAGGGTATAAATAAATATACTCTATTTTTTGTTCTTGTCAATGCCACATAAAAAAGTCTACGCTCTTCCATATAATTTTCTAGCTTGTTTGATTTCAGCAATGTAAGTATTGAATTATCTTTAATTTTTGATGGAAAACCATAAGTACCATCTTCTAAGTTAATTAATATGACTTGATCAAATCCTAACCCTTTAGATGCATGGATAGTAAGATAAGAAATAGATAGTTTTGTATAATTTTTATAACGAAAATGATTTTTACATACTCGTTTTAAATAAGGATTATCATATAATCGTTTCATATCATGTTGATATCTTCCCAAAATCAATATAGATTGTTTGCAGTTGTCTTTTGCTATGTTTTCCAATATTTGATTTATTTTTTTAGTAAACGATCCTTTTCGATAATAGCAATAAATAATCGGTTGTTCGACTTGTTTTTTTGATTGTAATACCTTTTTAATCTGATACTTATTTTTCATAATAAATTGGACAGCAACTTGAACTAATTCATTACTATTGCGATATGTCATCGTCAAAAATTTTACTTCACTATTAGGGAAAAACATCGAAAATTTAATAAATAAATTACTATCACTACCAGAAAAACGATAAATAGATTGCCAATCATCACCAACTACAATCAACTTGGCTTGTGTTTTTTCCACTAATGTCTTCAGCAATAAAAAACGATGATAAGAAATATCTTGATATTCATCTACAAAAATATAGCGATAAGACAAAGGAGTTGTCCCATTTAATAATTTAGTAGCTTCTTTAATCATATCTGAAAAATCAAATATACTATGCTTCTTTTTATACAGACGATAAATTTGTTCAATATTTTGAAACAAATAAAAAAAATCACGTTGTATTTTCCTTTTTTTTCGATTGACAACACCGGCTTTTTCTTTGGCATTCAAAGTATCCCACTTATTCCAAAAAGATAATAATATATCAACAAATTTGATATAATTCACATTATTTTTTGTTTTCTCCCATGAATCTTCTTTTTTAACTTTTTGACTATGGCTTCTATTTACTTTTGTATTTATAAATTGATAAATTTTTTCTTGAAATTCAATATTGTATTTACATAAACTCCCAATAATAATATGAATAAAATCTTTTTTATTACTCAAAATGGTAAGATTTGAATACTCCTTTTTAATAATTTCTAACCCTAATTTATGAAACGTCATAATTTGTACGGAATAATTCATTATATCTTGCAGCTGTCTTTTTAAATCACGAACTGTTTCATTTGTAAAAGAAATCATTAAAATGGTTTTAGGATCTATCTTTTTTATCTGAATCAAATATAGTACTTTCGCTACAATTGTCGTTGTTTTACCACTTCCTGCTCCTGCAATAATCATTAAATACTGCGATTTATTGATAATAATTTCTTTTTGCTCTTTATCTAATTTGATATTTGGATCAATTTTAGATAACAGCATTTCTATTTTTCTTTCTTCCATATTAATTATATACAGCAGGCATAGAAAAAAATCCTTTAAAAAAACACGAAAATTTCGTGTTATTGATATAAAATAAAAGCAAGGACTAAGAAAGCTACTTCAAAGAAGAGGGATAATAATCCAATCATAAAAGCATTAGAAAAGCCATTTTCACGATCAGCCATTTTTCTACCAACTGCTGTTGCATATGTTTTAGTAACACCCCTTGTATTTGCATTATTTTTCCCGGATGTATTAGTGTCTTGAGCAGTTACCGAATTATCACTTTCAGCCATATTTGTTCCCAAATCATTTTGAGAAATTAATTTTAAATACTCTTCTTTTAAAGCTTGTAGTTTCTCAATTCTTTTTTCTCTTTCCGATTTTATTGCTTCGTTTTCCATTCTATGCACCTGCTTCTTTAATAAATTTTATTACAATTGATTCTTTCTTTCTTTTCACTTCATGCCAATATTGACTACTAATTACAATCGCTCCTAAAAATGCCATTAACATATCCCACATTGTATCAGATACTCCTGTTGTTATAACATTTTGAGCATCTTTACTAAAAATGTAATCAGATATAAATTCATAAAATTCCCATAATGTGGCAATTGAAAGAGTCACTGCAATCATAAATATAATGGTAAATACAACGTTTATCTTTTTATACTGCTTTAATTTTATTAATAATAATAATCCAATAAAAGCACTTAGCATTCCAGAAATAAAATGCATAATTTTATCATATCCAGGAATTAAATCATAAAAATTAACAATAGATCCTAGAAAATGAGCAAAAAAGACAAAAATCAAATACATTGTCTCTACTTGATTACTAATCTTTAAATAAAAGAACTTTTTAAGAAGGAATGGTATTAGCATGACTGGAATAATAGAAATACAGATTAAAAAACCATAGACATCATTATTTAATATTCTCATAATACCATAAATAATACCTCCAATTATAGCAATTGCCATTAAACATATATTCACTTTTTTATTCATTTATTTTCTCCATTTCTACTTGATTAATCGATTGAAATCTTTTACTAATTTTTTCAGTTGTTGTATGAATTTCTTTTACATCTTTATTAACTGTATCAATACTTCTTGATAATTTATCCCAACGTTCTTTATATCGTCTAAATTCTTGATCTAAGAGTTTTAATTCTTGATGAATGATTGATGCATATTTATCTCGCTCCATATTTTTTATAATCATTTCTATCGTCGTAAGTGTACTAATTAAAGTTGTTGGTGATGTAATCCATACTCTTTTTTTATAAGCATATTCTATTAAATCAGAATGATACGCATTTACTTCAGCAAAAATTGCTTCAGCTGGTAAAAACAAAATTGCCTGATCAGTTGTAACTCCAGGAATAATATATTTACTTGCGATTGCATCAATATGCTTTTTCATATCTGCCTTAAATAATTTTTCTGCTGATTCTCTTACCGCTTGTCCAACTTTTTTATCTACCATTTTTCGGTAATTTTCTAGTGGAAATTTAGAATCAATGGCAATCGTTCCAAGTGGTTCTGGTGCAAATAATACACAGTCAGCAATCGTACCATTAGAGAAAGGATATTGTAAGCGATAGATAGAATCATTTTCTCCAAAAATACTAGACATAATATGATGAAGATTTACTTCCCCAAAAATACCTCTCGTTTTTTTATCCGTTAAAACACTTTGAAGAGATACAATATCATTTGATAAACCATCGATTTTTGCCTGAGCAGCATCAATTTTGGCTAATCTCTCTAATACATTTGTAAATGTTTTATTACTTTTTTCAAAGTTTTCATCTAAACGTTCATTTACCCGATCATTTATTTGCATTAAGCGATGCTCTAATTTTTCATTTAGTGTATTAAAATCCTCATTCATCGTTCGACCTAAATCACTCTTAAATGAACCTAGTTCTTTAATTACATTAGTCTCTAACTTACCCAAACGTTCTGTTATATTTGATTCATCTATATTTTTCATTAATGATATAACTGCAATAACAAGAATAATGATTAATAGAACTAATATAATATATTCCATATTACCACTCCTATTCTATAACCATTTTATCACTTTCTTCTCATGTTTCCAATCAAAAAGAATAGATTTTCTATTCTTTTAGTCCTGTTCTAAAATCCAGCTTTCATATCCCCCATTTAAATTAATTAATTTGTAACCTAATCGATTTAATATTTGCGAAATTTTTAAACTTTTTAAGCCTTTTTGACAATAAATATAATATGTTTCATTCTTATTTAAATATTTTTGATAAAAAGCTAATAATTTTTCTGCAGGAATATTGATTGCTCCAGGAATGTGATTATCATTATATTTTTCGACACTTCTAATATCAATCACATTTACCCTGGATAGAATTCTCGACAATTCAGAAACAGAAATACTTGATATCATATAAACCACCCTATTGTATTATATGAATAGAGACGATAGATATAAATTATATATGCTTAATTTAATATAAAAGAAGAATAGAAAGTATCTATTCTTCTTCATCACTAAAGAAATCATCAAAAAATTGGTCATCTGTAACATAGTCATCATCCTCAACGGCACCAACTGACTGTATTGGAGTAGTCGCTGTTACATGTTCTTCTTTTGGTTCAGCTTTTCTCTCCACTGTTTCAGCTTTGACAGTCTTTAAATCCGAAGCAGGAGGTGTTACTTGTGGTTTTTCTATAATTGGAGTTGCTATTTCCACAGGCTTTGATTCTATAGCTGGTTTTGCTGGAGGTGGAGTCTCTTTTTGTTTTTCTTCTTCTTCTAACTCTGCAATCTTCGAATCAATACGAGCAAGCAAACGATCAATATCAAAAGAATTATCCTTTTTTTCTTCCATTTTTTGCTCTTCTTTTTCTATTCTCTTTGTTTCTTTCTCACGGCGCTCTTCTTCCTCTAATTCTGCAATTTTTTGATCAATCTTCTTAACTAAATCATCTACATTTTGCGTTTGAGGTCTTGATGGAGATGGTCCCATCATTCCACCAAACATCGAATCACCTGGCATTGGTCTTCTTCTCGGTGGCATCATTCCACCACCCATTTCACCAAGCATTTTTTCCCGGCGTTCTTTTACCTTTTTATCAACAAAACCTTTCAAGTCAAATATTTGAATTGGTTCTTTTTTTCTTTCAGGATAAGTAGCCTTTTCATATGACTTTCCCCACATATTATTTTTTACCATTTCCCAGTTTGGACAAAGTCTTGTTTTAAATGGCATTTTTCGAATACGTAAAATAACTGTTTCCCACTTTTTCATACGTTGTAAGTCACTAACTGTAACAAGAGGAGTACTAGCAGTCTTATCATCTTTCTTAGATTTTTTTTCACCACACATTTTAGAAATTTCTTCTAGTGCATTTAATTCACTACTAATTAAATAGATAATATTACCACAGTTTCCCTTAATTGTTTCACCATCATTTTTTCCATAAACTTCTGTTAATTGTGCAAAGTTTTGAATAATGAAATTAAAACGAATATTTCTAGAACGTGACGCTGTAATCATAGTCGTTACGTCTTTTAATGGTGGCATGTTCGCAAATTCGTCCAAAATAAAGTTCGTACGGAATGGTAATTTTCCACCATTTTCTTGTGCTACGTCAATTAGCGTCTCATAGCATTGTTTTAAGAAAATCGTAACGAGTGGATGATATGTTTTCTTTTCATCTTGAATAACCAAGAATACAGCAGTTTTTTGTCTACCAATTTCTTTCATATCAAAGTCACTATAGCTTAACATTTCTGATATATTTTCACGAGATGCGAATAATTTAATTTTTTGTTTAAATACTGATAGGATACTGCCTTTTGTATCTTGTGGTGCGATTAATGTACTAGATGCATTCGTATAAGCTGCTCCAGCTGGATCTTTATCACTAAAGTATTCTTTTACATAGGTAGAAGCTCCAATTTTTTGTTCTCCTATTGTTGTCATAATGTTAATACTATTTAAGTTAATTTCTTTTTCTTCAGCATCTTCAAATAAAGCCAATGATAACCCCGCAAAATAATCAGCAGAAGTTTTTTCCCAGAATGGGTCTTGATTTTTAGATGAATCATCATAAAGAATGTTTAATGCTAAGTCATCTAATAGCTCAATTGCTTTATCTGAATTATGTGCTTTGTATAAAGAATACGGCAAGGTAAGTGGATTCCAGGCATTTCCATTTTGTGGATTACGGAAATTTAACAATACAATGTTATAGCCTTTTTCTCTTAGTTCTACTGCGTTTTTTTCGTAAATTTCGCCTTTAGGGTCAGTGATAATCATTGATTCTCCGTGTTTTGCCAAAACTTTAACAAGTGGTTGTACAATCATCTCCGTTTTACCTGAACCAGTAGCTCCAATAATTAAACTATGATACTCACTATCGTCAACCCACATTTCTTTTTTATTGTTAATAAGTGGAATACCACCAGCTGCAATTGAATCCGCTTTTGGATCTACTTTTTTTAATTCATCCTTAATTTCAGATTCTTTTGCCCATCTAGCATATCCACTTTCTTCTTTCTTTCCTTTTACAATTCCAATTCCTTTTTCACGATCAAAAAAGTATGATTTTACATTTAAAAGAATCGCTACTAAAGCTGCAATATAAAAGATAATTGCTTTACCAATCATATCTGGACTAAAAATTGGTAGTGGATTAAATCCATGCAATGTCGATGTTTCTACAAATGAAGTAATATTTAACAATGCAATTGAAACAAGGTAAAATAACAAAATGGAAAATACAATAAAGATTTTAATATCCTTTGCTTCCGCTCTAAATTTTAATTTCATAAGTCACCTCTTATATTTTATTATTCTTTCTTATGATTATCATAATTTTTACTATACCAATTAATAGTACCAAAACAATACATGGGATATACCAAAATTTTTCCATTATATTTAACACTTGCTCTTTTTCGCTAACTCTAGTATCTAAAACAAATTCAACATTTTTAGGCTGTGTATTCTTATCAAAATTCCATGTATATACACCAGTATCAGCATTCATACTATCAGCATTACTTTGTATTACCTTAAATGGTGTCTTTAAGGTAAAAGTTACTCTTTGATAATAAGGATCTAATGGAATTACTGATTTTTCAAAAAAGTGTTCAGCATAGTCTAGTGTAGTGAATTTTAATTGATTATTTTCATGTGTCACTTGAATAGAACTAAATAAACTACCATATAAAATAGAATTATTGGCAAACGTATCTAAACTCATATCTTTTCTTATTCCCGTCACACCAGTCGTAGTTTGTGTTTTATTAATTTTATAATCAAATAAACTATATGGCTCATTGTTTTGATAAATCTTTTTTTGCATTTTTATATATTCATCTATATTTTGACCATTAATTGTAAAATAAGAACTATCTTCATTTACTCTAATTTCCTCTGTAAAATTCAAATTTTGATCAATAGTCAATGTATAGTCAGCATTACAGCCGGTTACTAGAAAGAGGAGTCCCATGATACAAAGTAATTTTATTTTTTTCATGATTCTCACCCTTTCGTATAATTTTGTTGACAATATTTTTGAACCTCTTTGTCCATAATAACATCCGATCCAGATGGACTTTTTAATCCCCAGTGTAAATGCTTACCACTAGAACATCCGGTATTTCCCATTGTTCCTAAATAATCACCAGCTTTAACTTTATCTCCTACTTTAAGCTTTGGATTCAATGTATCTAAATGCCAATAAGATAATGTATAGCCATTATATTTAGATTTTGTATCTTCAATACGAATATAATATCCTTGTCCACCCATAACGCCTCCTTGGAAGCAAGACGGATAAGTATTAGCTTTACCGGTACCAATTCCTACAATTGTACCATCTGTTGAAGATACAATTTTTACTGGAGCAGATAGTGCTAGACGACTTCCAAATAAAGAAGTATGAGCAAAGTCTATTGATCCATGGTATACTCCACCTGGATAATATTCTCCAGCCGAATAACAATTAGCATTATAGAATTTTTCCGCAATTGGGAACTTGATTCCTGGCAATACTTCACCAGTACTAGCACAAGTAGTAGCAAGAGAAGCAGCTCCATCTTTTTTGTAATGCTCTAATAAAATTTGATCATATTTTTTTCCTAATTCTGCTTTAGCACTCCATGCATTTTGGTCATTACTAGCAAAGTTCGTATACACAACATTTCCTGATTTATCAACCACAACTTGTCCTGATACAGAATCAATCAACTGATCAAAACGCTTTTTCGCTTGTCCTGTAAACGGGGCAATATATCTTCCGTTTCCAGTGTTACCTTGTTTCCATATATGAACTGTTCCATAATCTAAATTATTAGTTTGTTCAATTGTACAACCCTGATCTGGATCACAATACACCTGATCATTTTCACAACCACGCAATCGAATAACATTTCTTTCGGCATTGTAACCATAATTACAATTATCAGGGTTTCCTGGGCACATCGCATTTTGCCTTGTTAAAGCAAAACTTCTTGCTACAACTGCTTGTGCTTTAATTGCTTCATCGGGAGCTCCTCTATTTTCTGCAAAAACAACACCTTTTATATATTTTTCAAAGTCAACAGTAAATTCTACTTCTTTACCATCACAGCTTAATACTTCTACTTTTACATCTTTTACAGTCTTTCCATTTACTTGATAACTACAACTGGTTAGGCTATCGGTAGCGTTATCATCTTCACAAACCATCGCTGCGTATAAGTCACGAATTGCAAATATGTCATCTACTTTTTGCTCAATTACGGCTGACTTATTTTCTGGACTATCAGGCAAATCTTGTCCTAATTCCGTTAGTCGTTCTTCAACGTAAGTTTCTTGTAACCACTCTCTAATCTCATCTTCACTTTTATCTTTTACTCCGTTTACAATTTCTTTCGCTTCCTGATATAATTCTTTAGTATCGGGACTTGCTGTCTCTGCAGTTTCTGTACACTCTTCTTTTATTACTTCGCCAGTTTCTGGATCAACTTCTCCGACGTTGCATTTATAATCTTCGTCTACCGAAACGTTCGTTTGAAAAGTAAGAATCGCTGACACTAAATTAATATCAACCCCAGGATTATCATCGATCATATCATTTATCTTATTATAGAAAGACGTTCCTTCTTCCTCACTGTTAAAAAATTGTACCCACTTATCTTCGATTGCTCGTTCACAACCGTTATCACCGGCATTGGCAATACCTTCCATTCCTTGTGTTTGACCTAATATCATTACTAGAATTATTAAAATGATTCCAAAAAATAGAATAACTGGCAAGACTGGTAGTAACATAGTGAGCACAATTTGTATTTTAGCAAAAGCACCTGTTACTTGTTCAAATGCTGATTCATTATCCTTGTTACCACCAAACATATTCTCACCACCATACTAAATTAGTCGAGTTATAACCCGCCACCACTTCCGAAAGAATCTAATTCTTGTTCCGTTAAAATAATATTAATACGCATTCGTCTACTTCCACAAACAAACAATGCTTCTCCTTGATTATATCGCTTAATACTTTCTTTTTCACTATCATTTAAATCAATTAACTTTGCTAAATCCTCTGTTGCTTGTTTTTTCAAACCCATAACTAGATAATAAGATGCATTATCAAAAATAGCTTTTCCTTGGGTAATAACAGAAGGATCACTAAAGTCACTCGGTTGTTGGGTAATAATAATGGTACCCGTATTGTATTTTCTTGCTCGTCTTTGCACTTGTGCTAAAAAATCAGCACCTAGTGTATTATTACCAGATAGTAGCACGTGAGCTTCGTCAACAGAAAGAACCGTGTTAACACGTTTATCTAATGTCATCCCCCATGCGTATTTCAATATATTGAAAAATAATGCATTTCTAATATTCGCATCTGCATTCATTAATTCACGAATATTAAATACTATAAATTCACTCTTTGGAGAAATTGTTGTATGACCATCAAAATAATATCTTAATTCTTTTACAATTGGGCGAATTTTTAATTCCAATCGTTCCATGATATCACGTTCGTGTGTTTTTTCAGGCATAGCAAGCAATCTACCACGAATCGTTGCATAAACGTCCTTAAATGTTGGATAATCTTTTGGCGTAAACTTTGAAAAGTCACTGTCAAAATCCATTCCAAATCGTCGATAAGTGTCTTGCACTACTTCGCTAAATAAAGTAACAACATCTTCTGAGATACTTGGATCATAATATTTTAAAAAGGCTTTTAATGTCTGAAGTGTTCTTGTCAATACTGTATATCCAAGTCCTTGTTTAATTTCATCCTCGTCAGCATCCATAATTACTTCTAACGGATTAATCATTCCAAATTCTCCACCTTTACCAAGGTCAATGAAATCTCCGTTGTATTGACGTGCCATTTCTTCCATTTCTCCTTCAGGATCTATCATAACTACTTGATAATTATTTCTAAAATGACTACGTAACATCAATTTAGCCGCCGTAGACTTACCACTACCAGAAGTACCTAAAATAATTAAATTAGCATTATTTCTATTATGTTCCTTTTTCGTTTGATATAAAAATTGATTGAAAAGAATTACTCCTCCTGAAAAATCTACACCAAGTAACGTCGATAACCCAGGATCCTTAATACTATCAAAAATAAACGGATACATAGCAGCAATTGTAGGAGAAGGAATTGGAGTTCCAATTCGATCTTCAATATCATTTTTTTTATAAATTGGTAAAATAGAACGGAACACTTTTTCTTGTTCAAATCGAAGTGGTATCGCGTTCAATTCTAATGCTTGCAAATAGTTTTTTACTTGCATTTTTTTTGTAATTAAAGCTTCTTCCGAATCTGCTGTAATCATAATGTGCATTTGAAAATCATATATTTTTGATTGACTAGATGCTAACATAGAAATAAAAGATTCTAATGATTCATAATCTTGGCGAATTCGTTCTTGAATTGTCTTGTCATTTTCTTCTTGGTATCTTTGCTTCAAATCTGCAATTTCTTTATTTAACATTTTACTTATTACATTAAATGGCATAGGAATATGCTTAATGACTACTTTAATCCCTGACATACTAGTTAAATTAGATAAAAATCCAGGGTCAATATAACGAGGGTATGAAATAACAGTTAAAATTGTCGCATATTTATCACTAATAATAAATGAATTTGCCTTAAATTCCAACCCTTTTGGTGCTAACTGACTTTTAATATTCATATGGTATCACCGTCCCAAAGTTAGTAGTAGTTCCTCCATTTAAGAAGTTATCTAAAATAATACGTAAATCTTCATTAGTTGTCTGATGACAATTCAGTCCAACATTCGCAAATAATGTTATTAGTGTACGAATTCTTTTTTGAATAACATCCTGATTCTTTTCTTTAAATAGTAAGTAATATTCAGTATCAACGATATTATTATTGGTGAACATATTTCCTTTATTAATATCTTCCATAATAATTTTTCTTTTAATTGGACTTTGAGTCTCTTTAAACAGCAATTGAAGTTGTGATAAATATACGTTAATATCAACCGGTCTGTCAGCAGCAATAATCCAAAATTCATAATCGATAGTATTGTATACATTTTTCAAATTTTCGATAGCTGCCATTTGTGCACCATAATCCATAATGAATATATTTTTTGGCATAATTTTAATACCAGTTACTTTTTCATTACTATCCAAAATAATTTCTCCATTTGAAATATTTTTAACTGGCACAAAATTATCATCTGTATATTTACTTTTTGCTTTCATCTGACTCATTTAAGAAACACCAACCTTTCCATACATATTTTTGCCTTGATGTAAAAAACTCATATGCCGACTTTAAAATTGTAAGTACATTATGATAATTTGGGACAGGCATAACAAGGAAACCAGCAATTAATGTTGGCATTAACGTAAGTATCGCTACTACAGTGTTATTAATTGGTAATGATACTAAGCCAAGTAATGTAAGCCCCAAACAAATAGCAAACATAATAATTTCTTCTTTTTTAAATAGCCCAAAGATTAATAGACTCTTCTTTGAATTGGCAGGTATTAAATAATTTCCATTCATCTGTATCACACTCGTTTCTTATTCTTTTATTTTCCCACTTTGACAACATCAATTTGATTTTGTACATCTTTAATTTGTTTTTCAATTTCTTGTTCTTTTTTATCGTACATTTTAACATATTCATATTTTCTCTGAAGTTGATCAAGGCTCTTTTCAACCTCTCTAATAGTTTCATTACGTTTTTTTGAATTTTTAGGAAATTTTGGATCTGCATACGCCTTAGCAATCGCCTCTTTTGCCGCTAGAATATCAGCTTCACTACCAGTCGAAAGCGCTTGTCTGAAACTCTCCGCCATTTCAGGGGCAACACCGTATTTTTCAATTATAGAACTCCATTGATCTGAATATTGTTCCCTAAATCGTGACTCAAAACCTTTAAATTCTCTTTGTTTATTTTGTAGTTCTTTTAATTTTTCTTTTGTTTTTAAAAAACTACCATATTTATTTGGAACACCTGCATATTGATTAGCTGTTTCTTTTAATTCATCCAAGAAGCTTACTCCATCTTCACGTGTCTTCTGAACTTTATTTGCCCTTAAAAGACCTGATTTCAAATTGGCCATATTCATTTTTTGAGATTTCCATCCATCAACAGCTCCTACAGTTGCACCGTGGAACATTGCTTTAGCACTACTTTTAAATCCATTTCTCATCCTATTTTCATTTTTTAATGCAAGATATTCTTCGGTAAGATTACCATCTTTATCATACATTTTACCTTCTTCACGCAACTCATCCATTTTGTCGCGATTAGAACGTATCTGTAGTGTTCTTTTATATCTGTTTCCCAAATATTTGGCAGCTCCTACTCCTACTGCTAATCCCGTAGCAGCCATTCCCATTTTTGCAAGCTTACTACCGAATGTACTTTCTGATTGAATACCAAACATATCACTAAATAATTTAGGTGCATCCTTAGCGAATAATAATAATCCAATATAAACCATCATAACAGCAAAATTACTTAACAAATTAGAATTTTGAATTTTACCAATCGTCAAAGTTCCATCTGCAGCCAATGAATATTCTTGTACACCATTTCTTTGTAGTAAATAACAAATGTATAATACAAAATAAATCAAAATTAGTCGAGTAAATAAACTAATATAGGTAGATAATGTCGTGCTAATCCAATTCTGAAATATTTTTTCACCTTTTGAAGGATCAATATATGAAAATATAGGTATTGGGGCAATTAACTGTAATGCACTTAATTTAACTGCACGAATTGCAGTATCAAAGCAGAACCCTAAGAAAATCCAAGCAACAACTACTCCAGCTACAGTAGAAATAACAAACATATAATGCATTATATAATAAGTATCATTTTCACTTCTATAGTTTACATTAACAAATTTTCCATAATCACTGATGGAATAACTTTGATTACGGGTATAATTTAAATATTCTCCATTTTCTAATTCCTCAGAAACATTCACAGTTCCATCATCATTGTACGTATACCCCTTTACAGTACTAGACCAGTTCTTATCATCAACATATTGAATATTTCCATTTTCATCTTTTTCAACAACAAAATCCTCTGGGTAATAAAAAGCACTAAAAACATTAAACGCGACCATTTTTCCTGCATCTCTTTGTACTTTATTAAGTTCTTCAGTACTAGCACTTCCTTCATCCGTTCCGATCAAATTTCCTAAAAAGAAATTTCCAATAATATTATCATGAATAACAATTGTTTGAAATTGAAACGCAATTGAAAAAATTGCCGGAATAAAAGTGATTAATACCAAGGATATGATGAGACGTTTTACAATCCCCACCACTCCTTTATTTCCGTCCATCAAATTATCAGGATTAGCGAACAGACTAATAAGAGAGAACGCAATTTTAAATAACATGACAACTCCCAAGATTAAATATACTCTTCCAGTAAAATCTTGGAAAGTTTCATTATTAAAAATAGTCAAATTACTAATATATGCAAATAAATTATAAAACATTTCAATCAATGAATATACCATTTGGTCTAATGTAAATAGCAATGACCTAACAAAATCCAGTAACCACCAATTTGCTTGCATTATACCCCTCCTATTGCACTCCCTTTTTCATGAGATTTATACACATAACCATTATATCATAAAAAATGCAAATATTATCAAACATTTGCATTTTATCTAAATATTAATTTTATCTAGACATTTTTTCATATTAGGGTCACCAAATAATGTCAAAATAAATGACAAAATAATTGGTAAAATGGCAATTATCCAGCGATTGTAAATCTTAAGGTTGTCTTTTTCATTTGTTTTTTAAAAATTTCCATTTAAAATAGCATCAATACATACTGTTGCATCAGTAAATCCGGCATTTGTTAATAATGTAAATATGAACTCTACAATTGATAATACTAAAAATACTAATACAGCACTAATCACACGCTTAATAAATCTATTTTGTTTCTTCTTGATATCATCTTCACTAGAACTAAATACAGCTCTACCAAAATCGGCAATTCCCATAACAACTAATATTAAAGGTGCACCAATCTTAAGTAAGATATAGGCAGTATGCATAAACTTAGCAGTTTCAACTGGAATTGGAATGATATCTGCTCCACAATCAATTGTTTCACCAGCTGCATATACATTTATTGTAAAAAAACAACTTAATAAAATGCAAACGCTTAAACATCTAAGACTTCTTTTCATATTTTCACTTTCCTATCCAATAATATTTTATCATAAAATAATTTGTTTACAAAGAAATATTAAAAAAATAAGCAATAATTACTATTGCTTACTGTGCACCTAAAATTGTTTTTATACAACTCATAATATCTTCATCTTCTGTTGTTACTAATCCTAGCACTAATTGAACAATTGCTAAAACTAAAAACACAATAACAGCTGAAACCAAACGTTTAATAAATAATTTTTGATTTGATTTAATTTCGTCTTCTTTTCCTGCGAATACAGCTTTACCAAAATCCCACATACCATAAAAAATTAATAATAATGGTACACCAATTTTGATGATTGTATAAAGCATTGAACTAATATTCGTAATTTCCACAGGAATAGCACTACAGATAGTATCTGCTGTTTGCGTATCCAAAATCATGAACATATTTGTCATATCATAACCTCCCTTGTTACGTCTTATTATACGTTATAATATTTTTTATGTCAATTTTTTATGTCAACTCTATGTTTTTTCATCTGCCAAAAATACCTAATATTTTATTTTTCTTTTCTATTTCTCCTGTAGCTTGTCGTTCAAATCCCAATTTTGTTAAAAATACATTAAGAATTTGAATCTGTTTTTCTCTCTCATCCAATGGAGGCATGTTAAAAAATATTTTTAACTTTGACTCATATTCAAAGTCTAGCACATCTTTTGAAGTAAGTAAACTTTGATTTAATATTACTTTTTTTCCTTTTAATTTTGTTAAAGCATCTCGATTACTTAACATCAATCTGTTTAATTTTATTACAGATGGTTCTATCAAATAAATAACATCGCTACATAAACTTTCAGCTCCAGAAGAATGATTCAAATCCACAAGAATCACTTCTTTATCACTGTGTTGAGTAATAAAATTACCAAGGTTTGATGCTTGAATACTCTCCATGTTTTTTGATCTAAAATATCCGAATTCATGCTTATCTAATTCTACGGCAACTACTGAATAGTTTTGTTCTAATTGTTGTTTCATCATATAAACTAATGTTGTTGCTCCAGAATCATTTGTTACATTTTTGATACCAACGATTCGAGTCATATTCATCGGTAGTGATCCGGATTGAGCTGCCATTACACTATTTACTCCAACTGTACTATAAGTTGGAGTATCTAATTGATGATATTGTGCCACATCACGATAAGAATTGGGATTATTATATAAATACATAATTCCATCTAAATTTTTAGTGAAATTATATATTCCCATAGAAATCAATTTTGATAAATAGTCTGGAGATGAACTTTCTGGTGAATCATCTAAAAGTAAAATTATCTTGTCCATATCAAGTGAAATCGAAAGTTTCTGTAAGTTTTTAATATCTTTATAATTTTTAATTGCGGTAATATCTAAAATCATTCTTTGAAAAAAGAAGTTCTTAAAAGTATTAATAATTTCTTCTACCTCAAATTCACCGTTAATACTTTTAATAATTTCAATATCAAGTGATTCTAGCATCGATTGATACTTGTTTGATACGATAACATTCATTGATTCACCTTCTTTCTTACATTAGTTAAAAGCTCCTGCACCATAAAAAGTTTTTGTCTCTCCATGTACAGGAAATTCTAATTTATCTCCAATGACTGGAATATCAAAGTACATGTAGCTAGTTGCTCGATAATAATTACCTTTTGAAGTCTCACACTCATATATACAATAATGATAACTTGCCGAATTATTTATCGCACTACAACCTCTTGGAAGATCTGAAGTATCACAATTCTGGATTCCATTCTTATTAATACGATATCCCATTTTAGCAAGATTTGCATCAATCTGACTTTCCGCCTTATTATTAAAACCATTGTTTTCTTCAATTGTACTAATAATCATATTTTTCACTTTAAATGCTTTTGAATAACTAAGTGAACTAATAACCATTAGAATAATCACAATAACAATTGTGATAACAATATTCATAATAAACGCATTTCCTAACGCTTGACGCATAAAATCTCACCCGCTTTACTCTTTTATTTCACACCAAAACGATAAATTTTATTCGTTTTAGAATAAATAGGAATTTCCAAGGATTGGTTAATAATTGGTATATTCATATCCATATAAGTTAAAACACCATAAGAATAATGATATTTATCTAATTTAAACTGATAAACACAATATTTATGACTCTCACTTCCGTTTGTCATTAATGTTCCACCCTTTGAAGGACAATCTTTTTTTCCACCTTTGCGATACCCTATTGTATTTAAATTCTTCTCTATTTCTTTTTTTGCCAAAGAATTAAAGCCTTCATATTTTTCAATCGCATTTGTAATTCGGCTATTCATTCGAAAAGCTTTGCTGTAACTTAAAGTTGCAGCTAAAAATGCAAATACTAAGATAATAAATACAATAATAATGTTAAACATAAAGACGCTTCCCAATCCTTGTTTCATATCTTAACTCCCTCTTCTTATTTTAAATTATTTTGTTCCCATAGCACTAGTATCACATTTTCCGTTAACCCAAGCACCACCGTTATTCATACATTCTGTTTTTGCAGATGTTGATTTTAACATACTATTAATAATTGGTGTTCCTACAGCAGCAATTACTCCAATAATAATAATTGTTACAACAGTCATGTTTGCTTCTCCAGCAGCTTCTTTCATCTTATCACCTACCTATCTTATTACATAATAATTGTAGCACATTCTTTTTTATTTATCAATTAATTTTACACTTCATTTTCGTTTTACATATAAAATTGTGCCAATTAAAGAAAAAATACTAATTAAAAATCCAAAATGTAGACCAAAAGGAACATAATACATTGCAATATGATGTTTTCCCTCTTTTAATTCCAATTCAATAAAAGTGTTAAAAAAATTTTTATAAGAGACTGGCTTATTATCAACAAAAATGTGCCACCCTTTTTCATATGGAATTGTTAATAGTAAAGTAGATTGTTCATCTTTAACAGAAATATCAAAACGTAAAATATTTTTCTTTGCTTTCACATTAAAAATCTCTTTCTTCTTTATTGTTTTTAAAATAGACACTAATTCTGCTTCATTCAATGAATAAACAACGACATCTTCAATCGTTCCTCTTCCATCTATCTTTAATTGGTATGTATCAATACTAGCATCCACCGGTACTTTTAGTATACCCGAAAATGTAAAATATTTTTCTTTTATTTGCTGATTATTTAAAATAATTTTTTTAGGGTAATCTGTATTCCCTTTTTCTGTGATGTAAAAATACAATACTTTTTCACCATTTGTTTCAATTTTATATTCATTATTTTTTAACTTTATTACCTTTTCCTTCTTAAATATGGAATCATAGCCAATTGACTTTAAAAAAGAATTTTGATATGTAAAAGGATTTGACATATTTACTGATGCCTCTTTTTTATCCACCAAATATCCAAAGGTAGGAACGCTTTTATTTTCATAAATTGGTATTTTCTTATCCAATTTTAATAAATCTTTCTCCTTATAATTGCTTGTGGGTTGTTCTTGATACCAATATCGTATTCCCAACAATGAATTCATTGCCTCTTGGTCTTTATGATCGCAAAAATCGCTAGAAGCGGCTGAATAACCTGATTGCTTTAAAAAAAGAGTAATACGACCATTCACGCTTGATAAAAAATGCTCTACGCGACTATAATTTGTATTCAAAAGTTCATTTTTTTGGTAAATACTTTTTCCTCCAATACGATAGCCATCATCCACAACACGATTTAACTCTTTGTTCAAATTGGTAATTTTTTCATAAGCTAATAGGCCGTTTTTTTGATTAAAAGTAGTTGCCAGTATAAAATTAAACTTCATTGTAATCATGATTTCTAATAGAAAGAAGATTAACAGTGCTAATTTATAGATTAATGAACGATACGTTAAAATAATATTAAGTAGCCATAAGTTTGCAATGCAGAAAAAACCATTAATAAAAATTAAATACAAATCAATTTTTTCATTCACTACAAGATAAGAAATCGCCAATACTGATAAATATGCCAATGTGATTAAGACTATTTTTCTAAGTGGCAAATTCTTTAAATACTGATATTTTTCTGAAGCTATCACAATAAGAAAAAAAGAAAGAACAAATGTCCAACGATTCGTAAATAAGATTGGATAAGTAAAACCATGCCATACTAAAATAAGTGGTTTGAAGATCATGGATAGAAAGAAAATAATAAGCATAATACAAAAAGATTTTTTTCCAATTTCTTTATTACTAGTAAACAAATAGTTTATAATAATAGCAAAAACAAAAAAGCCACAGAAAAAATATGGTACAGAATACGATGCTTGTATCGTTTGTCTTTGTATCCCCATTTGAGTTATCGCGCTCGCAGCACGATTCCAAAGTGTATCACCTCCATAAAATAATAACTCTCGAACGGTTCCCTTTAACTCATAAATAATTGGAAACAACATAAAAGAAGCAAGTAAGCCTGCGAAAAATGAACTAACAATAAATTTTTTTAATATTTCTACCATTACTTTTTTATCATTTTTTATGGAATATACTGTAAATATACGATAACAAAAATATAATACTAAAAAAATACATACCATATAAGCAATATAATAATTAGATAAAATTATGATAAATAACCAAATAATATAAGAAATTGACTTTTTATTATCCAAAATCCGATCCAAACCTTTTATCACTAAAGGTAATAAGTAGATTGCGTCCAGCCACATTACGTTGAAATAATAAATAACATGATAACTCATACATGCATAAGAAAGAGATAATATGAGATTAACAAAGTCAAAGCGATTCTTATCTTTCAAATAATAAAACATCGAGCAACCAGATAAGCTAATTTTAAAAATCATGAGAAATCCCAAAAAATCAAGTACATATTGTTTTGGAGCGAAAAATAATAATAAATTCAAAGGACTAAAAAGATAATAAAAAAACGTTCCATACATACTCCCTCCAAGTCCTTTTGAAAAACTATAAAACAGCGATTTTTCACCATCTAGTA
The DNA here is from genome assembly GCA_944332435.1 of uncultured Bacilli bacterium. Lineage (GTDB taxonomy): Bacteria > Bacillota_I > Bacilli_A > RF39 > UBA660 > MGBC107952. The sequence continues at coordinate 23,737 of CALVJW010000012.1, forward strand.
TTTCTTTTAAGTACTGAAATAGCCCAGCATATTGTTCACCTGCATCAGAGATCAATAAATCTTGAAAGTTTGCGTGATTACAAAAGATAAACAACAAAAATATCATAAATGGAATCAAAAAACTTGCGAATTGATATGCCACCCTTTTCTGTTTTCTATTTTTCATAATACCATCTCCATCTTTAACATTATAACGAAACAAATAAAAAAAATCTATACATTCTGTATAGACTTTTAAATTCCCATCATAGTTGTCATAGAGTACATTAAAAGTAATAGAATACCTCCCCCAGTTGTACAAAGCATCATCATGGTTTTATTTTCCATTTTATCCAGACGTTCTTGATATCTTTGCGCACGTGATTTATTTTGTAATGTCGATACGGTTTTTGAGAACATCATTAATTGTTCTTGCTTATTTTCTTGCGAACCTACTCCTAAACGATATAACAAACGCATCATACGCATAGAGTCTCTTACTGGATACTCTTTTGCAAAATCCATATAAGGGTCAACAGAAGAATCTCCAGCCTCAATCTTTGCTACTAATCTTCTAAGCCCTGGTTGAAATATTTCTGGTGCTGTTTCAATCGAACGATTTAACGCAACTGGAACAGTATAGTGCTGTACTAAAATCTCCAAACTTTTTAAATAGTAAGGTAACATTTGATTAATATGATGTAAATTTCTTTTATAATAACTTTTTAACTTTTGATATGGCCATTTAAATACCACAAAACCAACAACACATGCAAATAACATATTTACGAAATTAAGTGATGATAAAAAGGCAAAAACCATAAAAAATATTGTAAGCATACCATTTCTTATTCTGGAACCAAATAATTTTTGCACATCAACATCATTTCCAAATTTTATATGTAGTAAAAACTCATAATCATCTTCCATTAAAATTCTAAAATAAGGTTCACTATCTACAACAAATCGTTGTAAATCTACTTTGTTATTATACTGTAATACAAAAACTAATATCACAGCAATTAAAATAAATTCTATAGCCATTATTCTGCACCTACATTCTCATTATAATATTTTTCCCCACTAAGTAAGAAAAATGTATTTACAATAATAGTCGCATGTAATAGTACTTGTACAATGATATTATCCAACATTTCTATATAGGTATCTACTCCTAATAAGAATTGTACAAGCATAACCATTAAATATAAAACGATACCAAATTGTAAGAACTTTTTATGGAATTGTGCACGGTCCATTCTGTCACTATATACATTTTCAACGAGCATGTCAATATCTAGCGACATGTTCTCTAATGCAGGACCTGAGTTTTTCGCACCTTCATTTGTAATTTGTAAAAACAATTGATGCATATTCTTAACAATATAATATTCATATTTACTATCCATATATTGAATTGACTCTTCAATTGTTCCATTAGAATATGCCATGTCAATCATCATTTTAACATCTGATTTTACAGGATCTTCTAACACTCCAGACTCGTAAACACCCTCTAAAGCTTTTACAAATGACTGTGTTGTTGCAAACTCCATAATTGTATTTGTTGTGTATACTTGAATTTGTTCAAATATAAATTCACTATAAAGACGTTTACAACGTAAATATGTCAAATATGGAATAACTAAAATTGATAAGGAACTATATAAAATTGATACAAATAAATTGTAAAAGTAAAGGTATGAAATAACAAACGCTGATATTGAGAAAACAGCAATTTGAATCATATACTGTTTCTTTGAATATTCTTGTCCTAAATCTTTTACCTTCTCCCTAATCTCTTTAAAAGAATAAGGAGCGTATTTATCATATATATACCCAGTTTGTCTTGAGATATACTTATATACATTTTCCCCTGTATTTGCCCGATAGGCAATAACAAAAATGATAATAATTGCTACAGCAGCAAAAATAATTAATTGCATACATACCTCCTTTTATCCTTCAATATTTGGAGTAACCATTTGATTAATTCCAGGCGTTCCAACTGGAACATTATTTACCATCTGATTATTATTTTGTGCTAATTCCTGCATAACGCGTTCTTCATTCTTTTTAATCATATCAGGCGGTAATGCCACTCCCTGTGCATCCAAATAATCGATCAAATAAGAACTTGGATTATTTGTAATTACCCTTCCACTAGTAAATTTCTTATAAAGAATATTATGTTTAGCTTCATTATTGTTATCCACATAAAACTCAGTTACTTCTGCTATTTCACGTTTAAAGCTTTTTGTTACTTTATCTTGATATCCACGAACATAAATACCTAACTGCACATATCTATGAATAGATTTTAAAAATTGTTCAATATCCTGATTTGTTTCAAGTAAACTGTATAAACGGCTTGGAATTGCCTCTGCTTTATCTGCATGAATTGTAGATAAAATGTAGTGACCAGATGAAATAGAGTTACGAACTGCTAGTACAGCTTCAGCACTACGAACCTCGGATAATAAAATCCATTTAGGGTTCTGACGCATACAAGCAACAAGAACATCTGAATAAGAAGCAATATTATTCGTCTTCATTGCAACAATATCACGCTGTGGATAAATACGATCTAAGTGTAACTCTAAAGTATCTTCCACAGTAATTATTTTTTCGTTCTCTTTAATATGAGATGCTAAATATTTTACAAACTCCGTCTTTCCTGAACCAGTTTCTCCACAAACAATGATGTTACAATGTCCTTCTACACACTTCATTAAGAAATCGTGAATATCTCTCGTAATATACTGATCTGCTATAATTTTTTCTTTCTCTAAACGAATTTTTGCCGGTGTTTTACGAATAACACAAGCAATTCCGTTTCTTGCAATTGAATCGTGAAGAAAGTTTAAACGTAGTTCTGCACTTTCAGCGTCCAAAAACGGATGAGCCATATTAAAGGTTTTTCCCATTACGTTTGAACATTGAAAAGCTAATCGTTCCATGAATTGATCATTAATTACGTTATTTTCAACTCTAAAAATACCTTTTGATAAAGTTTTTAACCATAATTGTCCACCGTTACTATATGAAATATCGGTAATATCATCATTATCTAATAATGCTTGTAAAGGACCAAAGTCAATCTGTTCAAACATGTTATCATGATGCATGATTAACTTTGTCCTTCATTTTTGTTATTGTTTTTATCACTATCATTTTGATTTTTTGATTGATCATTTGATTCGTCAATTACAACTGTATTTGCATTAATAAAGTCTTTCAAATATTGTGTACTAACTTGAGTTTCTCCTTCTTCTGCTGCTGTTCCACCATGTGGTACTGGGAATAATTCTACTTCTAAATCATTCATATAACTTGCTTTACGTAGTAAAATATTAATTTCTGGACTAACACCAAAAATAATTGTTGCAGGTATTCTTTCTTCTTCTGAATTTTCAAACACATGTTTTCCAGAAGCATCTTTTACTGCTAAAACTTTTACATTTTCTACTAATTTTCCTACCATGATTTGTCCAGCATCATTCTTTGCTTTCATATAAATATCAATTTGATTCCCAGGAAAAATTGAGTTTCCATAAGTTGAATCCATATCAACTGGGAAGTTATATACAACTTCGCCATCTTCCACTTGTGTAAATGCTGAATCAGGTAATTCCTCTTCATTTACTAAAGTATTATTATAAAACATACTTCCCTGTGGAATTACTGTATTATAGTTACTATATTTTCCAATTACTTGATTTGCATTACGAATTACATTTTCTGATAATACAACTGGCGCAACATCAACATAACTAATCATTTCATTCGTAATTTTTGTTCTTGGTTGAATGGTATTTGTTGCAACTGGAATATTTTTTACTGGAGTTACAGCTTTACTAATTTGCGAGTTATATCCCCAATATAAAATTCCAATAGCTAAAACAACACCAATAATTGTTACAGTATTCTTATTCTTTAATACTCTTTGAAATTTTACAATCATTTCGTTCATACTTTCTTCTCTCCTTTTTATTCTATTTTTAATATGGTGTTTCTAAAATCGCATCCAATTGATTTGATATTTCAAAATCAATAACCCCACCTTCGTTTCCAGTGATGCTTGCTGACTCACTAGACGAAACCTTTAAACTTACTTTTGGTGGTGTTTCGTTTACATCATATATATCAATTTGATACGTTCTAGCTAAATTCGCACTTGCGGCAAATCTTCTAAGAAAATTTTCCACAAATTTTTCTCTGTCTATTCTAATTACACCATCAGCGCGGTATGATGCAAAATCAAATGCATCATACATTGCAGCCTCTGTTGTTTCTTTTAATAAATTATAATTGTGGTCATCTGTGTTGGTTATATTTTGGAAAAAGTTAACAAATAAAATTGCAATTACCCCTACCATAATGATAAAAATTGCCCAAAACGATTCTTTCATTATTTGTCACCATCCTTACATACTGTATTATTAGGATCTGTTGCACAATTTACACATACATATTTTTTATCCTTATTAAGTGCACATTTGATTTTATCTTGATTTGGTTTTCCAGCACATCCATAAAAATCGGTTGAATTTAAACATGTATTTGCGTTTACTTGTACACCATAATTTTTAATATTTTTTAAAAATTTACTCTTACATTGTTTTCCATTCTTTTTACTACTACATGTTAAGTTAAAATCTGAATAGCCTTCTTTAACAGTCTTATTATAATTTCTAATTGATTTAATCGCTTTTGCATCTAATGTAAATGAATATAATGGTGTTTTCTTATATACATTAGTTGTATCTGTTCCACGATTATTTTTTATGTATTTATTAATATCATCATTTGTCCAATTTTGACCAGATGTTCTTCCTTTTCCACTTTCACCTGGGAAAGGATTTGTTAATGATATAGATCGATAAACAACATTAATTCCCAATGGTGTTTTGTCTCCACCACCGCCAGGATTTCCACCTCCACCTGGATTTTCAGGAGACTCTGGATCTGGATCTGGACATTCTCCTTCAGGACAAGTTTTAATTCGATTGATTACTTTGTATGTACAATCATATCTTCCTATTTTATTTGGTAATTTATTAGTAAAATAACCATTTGTTCCTAAATTTTTATATGTCAAATAAATAGGATATTCTCCAGTTGCAGTTGTATAATGGACTGGATAGTTTGGATAACCAACATCAATATAACGATAATTATCTTTAATAGTTCCCGTAACTTTTGAAGAATTTGAATCAACTGATTCTCCAGTCTCCTTTAATATATACCTAAACACATTAGTTGGCATCGTATATGTGTATTGATTTTTTACAGTTGAAGTTACCTTACTATTAAATAAGTCAGCATATTGAAATTTTGTTACAGTACAACGATCATAAATACTTTTCATATTGGCAACCTCAGAAGGTGATGATGGCAATCTACAGCTGACTGTTTTCATACTATTTGTTGAAACTGGTGCAGATTGTTTTCGCCCTGTTTTATTTTCTAAGACTTTCTTCTTACCAGTATATCTTACTTTTCTACCCGACTTTGAAGTATAATTTCCGGTTGGATCAGTATAAGTTACTTCTACTACTGGTGTAGAAATATTATTCATGGCACTTGTATTATTACATGCCCGTAACTTACTAATTAATTTATTCATGTTATTTTGTTGTGTCTGAGCCTGTTTTTTCCAGTGGTCAGTAGCTGCATTAAATATAACTGTATTTTTATATTTATCTATTTGATAGTTTGTTTTTCCACCACTACCATCCCAATAAGGAGTCCCATCTACATCACAATAGTTTTTGCCCCTAGTTGTTGAGCCACCTTCCCAGTGATAAACTGTCATTTCTGTATATCTCCAACGCCCTTTTTCACCAACCTTTTTCGTTATTTTCCAGCGCCCACATCTAACACTTCTATTTCCTTCTGAATCAGCTCCACCTGTATATGATATTCCATACCCTGGCTTACATGTTGGATAATTTAATCCTTCACTTGGTCCAGGATTAGCAGGGTCTTTGCTAGGCTTAGCAGTTCCCGCATTATATTCTTCCAAAATACATTTTTCAACATTGCCTCCTCGACATTCACTTGGTAAATCTGCTGAACCACAATTTATACCATACGAACTATTACAATTCGGATTACTATGATAAGCTGCATTAAATTGTACATATACATTTTGTGTTGTTGTATTTTTACCCCAACAGTCTCCACCGCCTGCCTTAGTGGCTCCACTTAGGTCATTTGTCCATCTAAATTTACTATTACCATATGGCACATCCAAAGCCACTTGATGCCATTCTGCAAAAAGTCTTTCAACTGCCGTTTTATAATTTGATACAGCTTTTTCATAATTTTTTTTCCATTTTGTATAATCAATAACAGTTTCGCATTCTTTCTTTACAATAATACTCGCATTATCCCATTGAAAATGATTTCCACCAAGAATTGCTTGATATCTATCTACCGCCATCGGATTAATTAATTTAGGAAATTTTGTTTCTGCTTCCTCTCTACAATACTGTGTACAATATTCATTAACTTTTTTTGTAAAAGATTTGCAATTGTTCTTTTTTATAGTCGATATACTCGGATCAGTAAATTTCCCATAGACACTTTGATCTTGTGTACAATCTGTTAACGGTTTAATAATTGTACTACATGCTCCCGCAAAAACACTAGAAACACCACAGCTAAATGTTAAAACACTTAGCATAATTAAATTGCTTGCTTTTATTTTCATCCTATCACCACCCATTAAAACTGCTTTCTTTGTTTTTTTTATAAATCCATATACTAATGACACCAAGCAAAAGTATTGCACATATCATTAAGGCCAAATTTTGCCGAACAAAGTCAAAAATTATTTCTATTAATATCCTTTTTTCTTTTTTTTCTTTCTTTATGTCATCATTACTTTTTTCACTTTTTAATTTCTGTATTTCTTCTTGAAAATCACTATATGACATAGTATTTTTATTCCATTTAGAACAAATATCATATTGTTCCATACCTTTGCATAACGGATCTTTATGATACCTATTATAATATGGCAAATTTACATATTTTGTACTTATATCTATGTTCTGGCATTCTGCATGATTATCACCAGAATCATAAATAACCGTTGTATCTTTACCATCTACAATAATAGTTACTTCTTGCTTATTAGAAGAGGTCGCATTATCACTCGACTTAATTATAAATTTATATTGTTTACCGGAAGATAAATTCCCAATTTTTACTTCTCCGTTGGCATCCCCATAATATTCTTTTTTATTAATGTCATCATAAATATATAATTTAGGATGTACATTAGTAAATCTTACTTGAAATATGGCAGTATTATTAATCTCTGTATAGCTATAATCATAATTAATATTGGAAGCAAGCTTTTTTAGTTCGGAAAGAGAGTCATCCGGGCAAAAAGCAAAAACTTTTTTTATAGGTAATAATATAAAGATTAGAGTCACAACGATAATTAACCTTTTCTTATTCATAATAACCTTCCTATTCTCTTTACCATTATAACATTGAATAGAAACTTTTACAACTAATGTTTTTGAAAAAATATGTTAAATAAAAAAGTGCATTCTCTTAAGATGCACTTACAACTCTATATGGATTAAATTCCGTACCATTTCCAACCAATTTAATGTTTCCATCTAAATAAATTGCTAACCTTACACCACTAAAGTAATATTCATGTGATAACAGGACTGGAATCTCTTGCAAATTACCATTTTGTGTTACAATCCATACTCTTTTAAATTCATCTTTTACACTATTAATCGTCCACCAATGATACTTTTCTTTTGATAAATAATTCTCTTCCCCACAGTTATTTCGTATATCATTTTTATTAGAGCAACTAACTTTTAAATAATCTGAACTATTTAATAACCCTATTTTTAACTTACTTGTTATTTTACGCTCCTCTTTTAATACAGAAGATAAAGTAGTTGTATTTTTACTTACTTCTCCAACATACCAATCTGCATCTAAAATCAACTCACTATTTAACTTCAATTGAAATGTTTGATTATCAATAACACCATCTTTTTGCCAATAATACATTATTTCTTGTAACGAAGATTTCTCATTCCAAGTTCCATCTTCATCTCTACGGTAATCCCATGTATATAGACCAATACTGCCTGAAATGTTAGTAGTCACTCCTTTGCAATTATTATCTCCATTTATCTCTCCTTCGTAAATTAATTTTAAACTATTATTTTTTGCGATGTTAACAATTCTCCAACATTTATTAGAAAAAACAATATAATTATTAGGATTTTTTCCGGTAAAATAATATTTACTGGAATATTCATATGTATTATCATTATCCACAATATCTTTAATGAATTCTTCATCCATACTATTTTGCTGGATTTTTTTTAAAGCCTCTAGTGGTTTATCAATTTCTTTACATTTTTTATCACTTATTATAATTTTTGAACCAATAGCCCCCTTTTGAATGCATTTGTTTTTATACACTATATAACCATATACACCTTGCCCCGTGTTGACAAACTCCCCTTCTGATATATCGGTTACATCTACATTAACATTTTTGACCCCTTCTAATTTAGAATTTTTAATTATATAATGACCAGCTGTTGCTTGAATACCATGTTCCACATTTTGATATTTTTTTAATAGTTGAAAGTTTTGATTCGTTTCTATTACTTTATAGGGAAATAAAGTAATTGCAAAATATATAATAATAGAAACAATAATAACACCTATTTTCTTTTTTGACATATTACCATCCTCCCATGTATGTAATACGCGCAAATCCATCGCCATCATTGCCAATCATTGTCTTTTCAGTATATGGATTTGGCATTTTATCATCTCCAGATATCATTTTAATGTTAACAAAATATTTTCCTGAATAATGTTTTTCGTTTCCTGTGTGGATAATATTAGTTTCTGTCGATCTTTTTGCAATAGAGTTGCATCCTTTGCATCCCGATACATATGAAGAACCTCCTCCAGCACCATTAGAAGGTACCCAATCAAATGTGTTACAATATCCACTCCTTGAACCATAGTATCCTCCGGCTCCACCGCCTAAACCATTTATTGTACTCATGCATAATATTCCATTCTCACCAATACCAAATTTATATCCTCCAATTTGTGTAGAACCATAGCCATAAAAGTTTTCATTTTCTAACAATGTTTTACCATTTTTTCCTTTTAAAGTGCCTCCACTTCCACTACTTCCATTTTTAAAATAATATCCTCCATTATTAAGATAAAACCTGCTCATACCACCTGCTCCTGCAGCAACCATAATTCTTGACTTTAAAGACTCAAAGTCATTCCAAGAGCCTCCTATTAATCGCACATCTGTGGCTCCACCGCCACCTCCACCAGCCGTATTTTCTGGATCATCATATCCCGTTCCACCGCCATTGTATCCTCCTTTTCCACCAACTGACGGATACCCAAATCCAGTTAGTCGATCATCATCTTTTATTAATTTCGCATCTTCTCCTCGTCCACCGACCTGAACATAAATATTTTCTCCGGCATTTAGAAAGATGTCTCCACTAACATAAGCACCTTTTCCATAAGATTGATTTCGTAAATTTTCTATGTATTCTTCAGTATCTTCATAAGTTGAGCTTTTTCCTCCACGTGCTCCCCATAACTCAATCCTATATTTTCCTGTTTTAGGAACAACAAAAATTTGATCAGAATTAATATTCTTAAAAACAACCGTTTTGTCCATACAGCTACCTAAAGAATAATTAATCTTACTGCTTTTATATTCTTTTCTAGCACATATCCCATTTACGAAAATTTTGAAAGTATAATCTCCGGCATGATTAATATGTACATATCCATTACTATAACCAACGAAGGGAATTTTTTCTATTACACGATCTTTTGAGGAAGTTGAATCAATTAAAAAGCCGTTTCTAATTTTAAATAATATATAACTATTTCCAATTTCTCGCATATTTAAGGCATCATTTATTACTTTGTTTATAAAGTAACATGATGATAAAAAAATTGATGTTAACAAAACAATTATTGCAATAATTAACATTATTACCTTTTTATTAATGACATAATGTCTATTTTTTTTCATTTTACACCTACCTTAACTTAAGTATAAAGAAAATTATTTTATTTTGCAATCGAATAGAGAAAAATAATTAAAAGTTTTAATTATTTTGTCCCTCTCACACCACCGTACGTACGGTTCGCGTATACGGCGGTTCAATTTATATTACAGTATGTACTTTTTTGTCTTAATCTTTCGTTAGATATTGCTGTATGTAATACTACTGTACTTGCTACCCAGTAATATCCTCTTC
>CALVJW010000013.1 GCA_944332435.1 uncultured Bacilli bacterium
GATGTAATTCCATATGATAAAGAAGATACAAAATTTATTGAAAATGCCCTTAGTCCAGCTAAAAATTTAACGGTTTTAATTATGGATGAGAAGAAAAAAGAAGCTATGGTAATTCTTGATCAAGATAATTTATCAAAAGCGGTTGGTAAAAAGGGATTAAATGTAAGATTGGCGTCACGTTTAACACATTATAAAATTGATGTTAAAACCTATGAGCAAGCAAGTGAAATGGGTATTAACTTGAAACAGAGTATTGACGAATGAAAACGAAAAAAATACCAATGCGTAGTTGTGTTGTAACAAGAGAAAAATTTCCTAAAAATGAATTAGTACGTGTTGTAAGAACACCAGAAGGAAATGTTATTGTTGATACAACTGGGAAAGCAAATGGACGTGGAGCGTATTTAAAAAAAGATCTTACAGTATTTGAAAAAGCGCAAAAATCGAAAATATTAAACCGTCAATTAGAAGTAGAAGTAAATGAGAAGATATTTGAAGAATTAAAATCTTTAATTCAATAATACTGACTGCATAAATTTAATTTGTATACATATGAATAATATATAAATTTAAGAAAGAGGTGATATTTATGATGAGTGTGTTAGAATATGCACAGGATGTAAATAGAACAGTAGAAGAAATATTAAAAAAGTGTAAAGAACTAGGAATTAATGTAAACGATGAAGATGATATGTTAGATGAAGAGGGAATTACACTTTTAGATAATGAGATTGAAGCTATTACTGAAGCTGATGAAGAAGATGCGTTAGATGATTTAGTAGAAGAAATTATTGAACAAGAAGAAATTGAAGTGGATAACACTGTAAAAAAACAAAAGTTAAAGAAAAACAATAATCAATCTTCTAGTAAAGCAAGTGTAAATAAAAAGGAATTAGCAAAAAAGAAAAAACAAATGTATAAACATAAAGAAAAATTACAGAGTAATACACCGGCTGTTTCCGATAATGTTATCCTATACCATGAAAATATGACAATCGGTGATTTGGCGAAAGCATTAAATGTAAATGCTGCAGAATTAATTAAAAAATTATTTTCATTAGGGGTTATGTGTACGATTAATCATTCTTTGAGTTTTGAGAATGCTGAAATCTTAGTGGTTGACTATAATAAAGAGTTACGAAGAGAAGAAACTGCAGATGTTACAAACTTTGAAGAATTTGAAATTCATGATGCAATAGAAGATTTACAAGAAAGACCACCTGTTGTTACAATCATGGGGCATGTTGACCATGGTAAAACAACATTACTTGATACTATTCGTAAAACTAATGTAGCAGAAGGTGAAGCTGGTGGAATTACGCAAGCAATTAGTGCTTATCAAGTAAAACATAATGGAAAAGCAATTACTTTTATTGATACACCAGGGCATGCGGCATTTACAGAAATGCGTGCTAGAGGAGCAAGTATTACTGATATTATTATCATTATAGTTGCGGCTGATGATGGAGTAATGCCACAAACAAAAGAGGCGGTAGATCATGCAAAAGCTGCTGGAGTACCAATTATTGTAGCAATTAATAAAATGGACAAACCAGGAGCAAATCCTGAACGAATTATGACAGAACTTTCAGAATATGGTCTTACACCAGATGAATGGGGTGGAGATACTCTTTATAATCGAATTATTGCTGCAGATGGAACAGGTATTCCAGAATTACTTGAAAATATTACATTAATTGCGGAAATGCAAGAGTATAAAGCTAATCCAAATCGTTATGCAGTAGGAACTGTTGTAGAATCCAGATTAGATAAACATTTAGGACCAGTAACAACAGTATTAATTCAAAATGGTACATTAAGATTAGGAGATCCGATTGTTGTAGGTACTGCTTATGGTAAAGTAAGAACATTAAAAAATGATAAAGGACAAGAAATTACTGAAGCCTTACCTTCTACACCAGTAGAAATTACTGGAATTAATGAAGTACCAAGTGCTGGAGATAAATTTATGGCATTTGAAAGTGAAAAACAAGCTAGAAGTATTGGAGAGACAAGAAAAGAACAAGCTAAATTACGTGAAAATGCTACAAAAGCGAGTGTTAGTTTAGATGATCTATTCTCTAAAATACAAGAAGGTGCAAAAGAAATTAATGTTATTTTAAAAGCAGATGTTAATGGTAGTGCGGAAGCAGTAAAAAATTCATTAGAAAAATTGCAAGTAGAAGATGTAAGAGTAAAAGTAATTCGTAGTAGTGTTGGTTCTATTACGGAAAGTGATATTGTCCTTGCGAAAGCAAGTGATGCTTTAATTATTGGATTTAATGTTAGACCAAATAATCAAATTAAAGATTATGCAAAGGAAAATGGTGTTGAAATTCGTCTTTATAATATCATCTATAAAGTAGTAGAAGAGATGGAAGCTGCCATGAAGGGAATGCTAGAGCCAATTTATGAAGAAAGAGTAACTGGTAGTGCTGAAGTTCGTCAATTATTTAAATTTTCTAAAGTTGGAACAATCGCTGGTTCTTATGTAGTAGATGGTATCATTAAAAGAGATGCACAAGCTAGAATTATTCGTGATGGAATTGTTATCTATGATGGTAATATTAATTCTATTCAAAGAGGAAAAGATGCTGTAAAAGAAGTAAAAAAAGGAATTGAATGTGGAATTACCATTGAAAATTATTCTGACATTAAAGAAGGAGATATCATCGAAGCTTACGAAATGGTAGAAATTGAAAGATAAAATTAAAAAGTTATCATTAAGAAATGATAGCTTTTTTTGTTATATGAAGGGAATGAAAAAAAGAATTTTTACCAAAATTTGTAAAATGAATATTAGTTAATATTGCAAATGAAAAGTTATAGAAAATAGCTTTGTTTTTAGCTATAACTTAAAAGTTGGATAATTGTAAAGAGATACCATATTTAATAATATTGTTATTAATGGCAATCATTAAAATTGTTAATTATCTTTTTAGGATGAAAGGATATGCTAAAAAATTTTTTACTTATCGTATCATAAATTGTTTCATCTCTATTTAATTGTATTTTGTTTCGTCATAAATCGTGATATACTTATATAATAAGAACATAGAATAGGAGCGCAGGTATGAAGAAAGTAATTGTTAAATTAGATGATGTTAAAAAGTCTTATGGAGATAAAGTAATTATTCCTAAATTAGATTTAGATGTTTATGAAGGAGAGTTTTTAACATTATTAGGTCCTAGTGGATGTGGAAAAACAACAACACTTCGAATGATTTCGGGAATGGAAAATGTAAGTAGTGGGCATATTTATCTAGATGGTGAAGATGTTACTAATGTTGATGCAACAAAGAGAGAAGTAAATACGGTTTTTCAAAACTATGCTTTATTTTCACATATGACGATTGAAAAAAATATTAGTTATGGTTTAAAAATTAAAAAAGTACCTAATGATATAATTACAAAAAAAGTTAAAGAAATGTTAGAACTTGTGCAATTACAAGGCTATGAGAAACGAAAACCGTCACAACTATCTGGTGGGGAACAACAACGAGTAGCAATCGCGAGGGCTCTTATTAATGAACCAAAAGTATTACTTTTAGATGAGCCTTTATCTGCCCTTGATTTTAAATTAAAAAAACAAATGCAAATAGAGTTAAAACAACTGCAAAAAAAATTAGGGATTACTTTCATTTATGTAACCCATAATCAAGAAGAGGCATTAACGATGAGTGACCGTATCTTAGTATTCCGTGGAGGTGTGATAGAACAGGTGGGGACACCTAAAGAATTATATTTACACCCTAAAACAAGATTTGTTGCAGATTTTATCGGTGATTCAAATATCTTTGATGGGATTATTACTAAGATAAGTGCTAGTAGTAATACAGCAGAGGTTACTATTAATGATACAGTGAAAGCAATTTTACCAAATAAAAATTATCAAGAGGGACTTAAAATTTCTTTAATGTTGCGACCGGAAAATTTAAAATTAGTTGAAAAAGAAACTAGTAAAAATTGTATTCCTGTTAAAATAAAGGAAAATATCTATGATGGAGCAACTTCAAAAGTAATAGCAATCACTAATTTTGGCAAAGAATTAAATATAACTTTAGATAGAGATGATAAGATATATCCTGTTAGAAGTACTTTATTTGTTAAATGGAAAATGGAAGATGCAGTGGTATTGAAAGGGAAAGAAGCAAATGAAGAATAGTAATTCTATTTTTAAAAAAATTACTACGATTCCTTTAAAATTCTATGCGGGAATTTTAATTTTTCTTCCATTATTATATATCTTTATTCTTAGTTTCTTTCGCAATGATTATTACGGAGGAATCATCCCAGATTTTACTTTTGATAATTATAGGATGTTAATAGATGTTGTTTATTTAAAAGTTTTTCTTCAATCTTTTTTAATTGCTTTTATTACGACTTTTATTTGTATATGTATTTCATATCCTTTTTGTCTGATTATTAAAACAAAGAAAGAAACAACACAAAAACTTATTATGACTTTTGTTATGATTCCCTTTTTAACTAATTCGTTAATTCGTACTTATGGGTGGATTGTTTTACTACGTAAGAATGGAGTTATAAATCAATTTTTAATGGGAACACATTTAATTTCTTCCCCACTTTCCTTAATGTATAATTATTTCGGAATTGTTATTGGAATGGTTTATACTTTATTACCATTTATGATTCTACCGTTAAATAGTGCTGTGTCAAAACTTGATGACTCATTATTGGATGCTTCTAAAGATTTAGGAGCTAATCGATTACAAACATTTTTTAAAGTTGTAGTGCCTGAAACGTTACCTGGATTATTTAATGGATCATTAATGGTATTTATTCCTGCTATTGGTTTATTCTTTATTTCAGATATTCTAGGTGGCGGTAAATTGATGTTACTTGGAAATTTAATTAAAAATCAATTTTTAACGGCTCGTAATTGGCCATTTGGGGCTGCTATATCTATTACATTAATTATTATAACTTTCATATTTGTTAAGTTATATAAGAAAATCGGTGGTAAGATGGATGATTTAGGAGGTGGGTTATGAAAAAGAAATATTTGCATAATCTGTTTTTACTCTTGGTTTTTGCTTTTCTTTATTTACCCATCATTGTTCTAGTTATTTTTTCTTTTAACAGTTCATCATTAAATATTGTCTTTGAGCAATTTACATTTCGTTGGTATCATGTATTGTTAGAAAATAGGAGTTTATTAGAAGCTTTTATGAATACTATGATTGTAGCTTTTACAAGTACAATTGTATCTACCATTATTGGGACAATTTCAGCAATAGGAATTAAAAAATATAACTTTATTGGTAAAGAGTTCATTCAATCTTTATTATATATACCAATTGTTATACCAGAAATAGTACTTGGAATCTCCTTATTATCAATTTATACATTATTTAGATTAGATTTATCATTAGTTACGCTTATTATTGCGCATATAACGTTCTCAATTCCATTTGTAATTATTAGTGTTAGAACTATTTTAGATAGTTTACCATCTAACTTGGAAGATGCGAGTAGTGATTTAGGGGCAAATAAATTTAAAACATTCTGGTATGTAACATTACCATCCATTATGCCAGGTATTACTTCTGGAGCACTTCTTGCCTTTACTCTTTCTTTAGATGATGTAATTATTAGTTATTTTACTGCCGGACCAGATAGTAATACATTACCACTTAAGATATATTCAATGATTAAAACAGGAATAACACCAGATGTTAATGCGCTGTCGGCTCTTATTTTAGTTGTGACAATTATTATTTTGATGACTAGTACAGTATTACAGCTTCGCAAATTAAGAAAGGAGACAGAATTATGAAAAAGATTGTTATTTTATTAGTAATTATATTCTTAGTAACTGGCTGTACTTCTAAAAATGATGCGGGAGTTGTAAATATTTTAAACTGGTCATCTTATATACCTGATTCAGTTATTCTTGATTTCGAAAAGGAAACTGGTATTAAAGTAAATTATGGTACTTATTCATCTAACGAAGAATGTTTAGCAAAGATTCAATCGGCTAAACCGGGGACTTATGACTTAATTTTTCCTAGTGATTATATGATTGAATTAATGAAAAAGCGTAATTTATTAGAACCATTAGATCGTGAAAAAATATTAAATTGGAATAATATTGCAGATAATTATAGAAGGTTAGATTATGATAAAGAAAATAAATATTCGCTACCATTTTTGGCAGCTACGACTGTAATTGTAGTAAATCGAGAACATATTAAAGATACAATTACTAGTTATCAAGATTTATTGAAACCTGAATATAAAAATAATATTGTGTTACTTGATGATCAGAGAATTGTTATCGGTATGGCTCTCCAAGCTTTAGGTTATGATATGAATGAAACTAATAAAGAAGCATTAAAAGATGCTAAAGAGTGGCTACTTAAGTTAAAAGAAAATGTTAAGGCCTTTGATAGTGATAGTCCTAAAACTTTTTTTCTAACTAACGAAGTAGACATCGGGGTAATGTGGAATGCGGAAGCAGCTATTGCCAAAAATAAAAATCCTAATTTAGAAGTTATTTATCCTAAAGAAGGGGTTGCTATTAGTATTGATAATTTTGCTTTGCCTAAAGGAGCTAAGCATAAGGAACAAGCCTATCTTTTTATTGATTATATTTTAAGACCAGAAGTGATGCAAGAAATTATAGAAGATTATCCTTATAAAAATGTTAATCAAGCAACGAATCTATTATTATCATCAAATTATTTAAATAATCCAGCATCGAATATTCCAGATTATGTTATAAAAAATGGACATTTTGTCAATAATATAGGTGATTCAATCTTAGATTATGATAAATTATGGGCAGAAATCAAATGATGCGTTATGGAATATAGAGATTGAAAATTAAAAAACATTGTGCTATGATTATAATAGGAGGAGGATTAGAATGGCAAGAGTAAAAGATTTTGTGGATACACAAGATTTCACAAAAGAAGAATTGCTTGATATTATGCATTTAGGATTGCTTATTAAGGAAAACATAAAACAAGGTTATCCATTAAATGTGTTATATCATAAATCATTAGGGATGATTTTTGAACAATCATCAACTAGAACAAGAGTTTCTTTTGAAACAGCCATGACACAATTGGGAGGTCATGCGCAATATTTGGCACCAGGGCAAATTCAATTAGGTGCGCACGAATCATTATCTGATACGGCTCGTGTATTATCACGACTTGTTGATATTTTAATGGCTCGTGTTCAAAAACATGAAAGTGTGTTTGAACTTGCAAAATATGCTGATATTCCTGTTATTAACGGAATGAGCGATTATAATCACCCAACGCAAGAAATGGGAGATATTACAACAATGTTTGAACATTTACCAGCTGGTAAACGTTTAGAAGATTGTAAAGTTGTTTTCGTTGGTGACGCTACTCAAGTTTGTGCATCATTAATGATGATTGTTACAAAACTTGGTGGACATTTTGTTCAATTTGGGCCTAAAGGTTTCCAATTAAGAGAAGAACATATTAAAATTGCTGAAGAAAACTGTAAAAAATCAGGTGGTAGTTTCTTAATTACAGAGGATGAAGATGAAGCGTTAAAAGATGCTGACTTTATCTACACTGATGTTTGGTATGGCTTATATGAAGCAGAATTATCGGAAGAAGAGAGAATGAAAATTTTCTATCCAAAATATCAAGTCGATATGGATATGATAAAGAAAGCCTCTCCAACTGTTAAATTTATGCACTGTCTTCCAGCAACAAGAAATGAAGAAGTAACAGATGAGGTAATTGATTCTGAATATTCAATCGTAATCGATCAAGCAGAAAATAGGTTAACTGCTATGCGAGCACTACTTGTTTATTTCATGGATAAGAGAGATGAAACTGTTGCAATTTGCAACAAAAATTTAGGGAGATAGTATATGGAAAAAGAAAAAAAGAAATTTAAGTTATTAGATGCGATTTTAGCAACTGTATGTATTACGTTAGTTGCAGAATCCGTTACTCCATCAGCAGCGATTGGTAATTCACAATATTTTTGGTGGATTTTGTTAATCATCGCGTTTTGCTTACCTTACGGATTAATTTCTGCTGAACTTGGTAGTACTTTTCCAAGCGATGGTGGAATGTATGACTGGGTAAAACGCGCATTTGGAAAAAAATGGGCAGCTCGTGTTGCTTGGAATTATTGGATTAACTTTCCACTTTGGATTGCATCACTTGCTGTTGCGGTAACAGATGTTATTGCTGGTATTTTTGAAATAGAGTTAGGTTTAATTTGGCTAATTGTATTACAACTTGGCTATACTTGGCTAGTTAGTATTCTAGGATGTTTCCGTATTGGAGAAAACAAGTGGATTGTTAATATTGGGACTTTATTTAAAATTTTATTTATGGTAGGCCTTGGGTTACTTGGAATTTACGTTTTTGTTAAAACAGGAGAAAGTGCTAACCCAATTCATAGTGTGGCAGATTTATTTCCAAGTTTTGACTTAGCAGGGTTATCATTTATATCAGTTATTATTTTTAACTTTTTAGGATTTGAAGTTGTAGCAACTTATGCTGATGATATGGAAAATCCTAAAAAAGAAATACCAAAAGCACTAATTGTTGGTGGAGCTTTAATGGCAATATTTTACTTATTACCAGCAACAGGAGTTAATATTGCTATGCCAATTAAAGAAGCTGAATCAGCAGGAATTACTGAAAGTTTCGCAATATTGCTATCTAGTTTAGGAGTGTCAAGTGGTATTATTAGAACTATTGTAATTACTGTAGGTTTAATGTTTATCTATACAATGGTTGCTAATATCGTATCTTGGTCATTTGGGGTTAACTCAGTGGCTAAATATTCTGCAGAAGATGGTGGACTTCCAAAAATATTTACTAAAACTAATAAAGAAGGCGTACCATATATGGCATCAATTATTAATGGTGTTGTTGCTACTGTCATTGTTATTGTTGGTATTGTCCTTGGAGAAATATCTGAAAGTGCTAGTAACTTATTTTGGACATTCTTCTCATTTAGTCTAGTAACTCTATTAATTAGTTATATTCCATTATTCCCAGCGTTCTTAAAATTAAGAAAAATTGATAAAACGGAAAGAGCATATAAAGTTCCAGGAGGAAAAATAATAACTTATTTAATGACTTATATCCCATTTGTTTTATTAATTGCGGGAGTAGTATTTACTTTATTTATTGATTTTACAAAAGAATCAATTATGGCTAATTTACCACTTATTGTAGGGGTTGCAGTATCATTTATAATTGAAGAAATTTTAGTACTTAGTGTTAAAAAGGAGAATAAATAGAATGAAAAGATTGAATAGTGTTCCTAAAGCCGATGGTTTTAGAATGCCTGGGGAATTTGAAGAACATAGAGGAACATATATTATTTGGCCAGAAAGACCTGACAACTGGCGTTTGGGTGGAAAACCTGCTCAACACGTATTTGTACAAGTAGCAAATACGATTGCAAAATATGAACCAGTAACTGTTTGTGTTAGTAAAGAACAATATTCTAACGCAAGACATTTATTAGCTGATAATGTAAGAGTTGTAGAAATGAGTAATAATGACTCATGGATTCGTGACTGTGGGGCTACTTGTGTTGTAAATGATCAAGGAGAAGTACGTGGAGTAGATTGGAAATTTAATTCATGGGGTGGACTTGTTGATGGACTTTATTTTCCATGGGATCAAGATGATAAAGTAGCACAAAAAATGTGTGAATTAGAAGGATTTGATTCATATCGCTTAGATGATTTTGTATTAGAAGGTGGATCAATTCATGTTGATGGAGAAGGAACTTTAATGGTAACAGAAGAATGTTTGTTATCAGAAGGACGTAATCCACATATGACAAAAGAGGAAATTGAAAAGAAATTATGTGATTATCTAGGATGTGAAAAAGTATTATGGATTAAAGAAGGAATCTATAATGATGAAACGAATGGACATGTTGACAATATGTGTAATTTCGTTCGTCCTGGTGTTGTTGCGCTTGCTTGGACAGATGATGAAAACGATCCACAATATGCAAGAAGTAAAGCTGCTTATGATTATCTAACAAGCGAGACAGATGCAAAAGGGCGTAAATTAGAAGTACATAAAATTTTAACGCCTAAACCAATTTTAATTACAAAAGCAGAAAGTTTAGGAGTAGATGCGATTGATGGAACACTTCCAAGACAAGAAGGAGACCGTCTAGCAGCATCTTATGTGAATTATTATACTGGAAATGGATTTGTTGCCGTACCAGTATTCAATGATCCACATGATCAATTAGCAATTCAAAAGTTACAAGAATTATATCCTGGCCGTGTAATTGAACCAATTTATGCGAGAGAAATCTTATTAGGTGGTGGAAATATCCACTGTATTACACAACAAGTGCCAAGAGGAAACAGAAAATAGTGAGTAGAATTGTGATTGCTTTTGGAGGAAATGCCTTAGGTAACAATCCAAAAGAACAACAAAAATTAATTAAGAATGCAGTAAAAAATGTCGTGCCTTTAGTAAAACAGGGGCACGATATTTTGTTAAATCATGGAAATGGACCACAAGTAGGAGTTATTAATCTTGCATTCGAAGATTCTTATGAAAATAAAGATATTCCTTATATGCCATTTCCAGAATGCACTGCGATGAGTCAAGGATATATTGGTTATCATTTACAAAAAGGATTACGTGATGTATTAGAAAAAGAAAAAATTCAAAAAGAAATTGTGGCGTTAGTAACGCAAGTGATAGTAGATTCTAATGATCCATCTTTTCAAAATCCAACGAAACCAGTAGGACCATTTTATACGAAAGAAGTTGCACAAACTTTAATGAAACAAACAGGTGAAATATATATTGAAGATTCAGGACGAGGTTATCGCAAAGTGGTAGCAAGCCCTGAACCATTAGAAATTGTTGAATTAAATAGCATTCGCACATTATTAGAAACTGGTAGAATTGTTATTGCAGGAGGTGGTGGAGGAATTCCTGTCTTTAAGCAAGGAATTGATAAAAAAGCAACAGCTGTAATTGATAAAGACTTAGTAAGTTCACTGATGGGAAGAAAGTTAAATGCTGATATCCTAGTGATTCTTACTAATATTAAACAAGCGGAACTTTTTTATGGAACCGATCATGCGATAAAACTTGGAAGGGTATCCGTTCAAGAAGTTTTACAATATATTGAAGAAGGCCATTTTGCTAAGGGAAGTATGTTACCTAAAATAAAAGCGGCAGTTCGTTTTGTAAAAGGAACAGATCATCGGGCAATTATTACATCATTAGAAAATTTAAGTAATGGGCTAAAAGGAATAGAGGCAACAGAAATATACGATAAAAAGTATTAATTTTCTAACTAGTAAAAAATAACTGTTTACATCTATATTGTTAAGTGTTATGATAATAATAGAAGATAGTAGTGAGGTATGACATGAAAAATTTGATGGTGTTGGTAGGACTATTATTAGTAATGATACTGAAAAATAAAAAAGATAATATAAGGTTACAAGGAAAGTTTGTGCCTTTTTTCTGTTTCACGAAGCAAATACTTGGCCGTGGAAGCTAAGTATAAAAAATAGGTTACTAGTAATAGTAGATTAGAAAGGGAGGAATTATGATACAAGTAACAAGTGAAATTAAACCATTGAAAAAAGTATTACTTCATAGACCTGGGAAAGAATTATTAAATTTAACACCAGATACGTTGGAACGTCTATTATTTGACGATATTCCTTATTTACCTGATGCACAACAAGAACACGATGAATTTGCATCTGTTTTAAGAGAAAACGGTGTTGAAGTAGTATATTTAGAAGACTTAATGAGTGAAGTATTAAGCTTAAGCGAAGAAATTAAAGAAAAATTTATTCGTCAATTTATGTATGAAGCAGGAATTCGTACACCAAAATATAAAACATTAGTTTTTGATTATTTAAATAATATGAAAGATATGAAAGAACTTGTTTTAAAAACAATGGAAGGAATTCAAATTGGTGAATTAGATTCTAAAAAGTGGGTATTTGAAAAGTCTTTAGTAGATTTAGTAAGTGAAGAATCTAAATTTATTGCAGAACCAATGCCAAACTTATATTTTACACGTGATCCATTTGCTAGTGTTGGACATGGTGTGACATTACATAAGATGTATTCTGAAACAAGAAGTAGAGAAACCATTTACGCAGAATATATTTTTGAATATCATCCAGATTTTAAAGATCAAACAGTGAAATATTATGATCGATATTTACCACATCATATGGAAGGTGGAGATGTTTTAAATTTAAATGAACATATTTTAGCAGTAGGTTATTCACAAAGAACAAGTGCGGAAGCAATTGATCAATTAGCTAAAAATTTATTTAGAGATAAAGATTGTAAAATTGATACTGTTTTAGCGTTTAATATTCCAAGTAGTCGTGCATTTATGCACTTGGATACTGTATTTACACAAATAGATTATGATAAATTTACTTATCATCCAGGTATTATGGATACCCTTCAAGTATTTGAAATTACAGAGGGAGATGTTCCTGATACTGATGAAGATTTAAATGTAAAAGAAATTAATGATACATTAGAAAATATTTTAAGTCATTATCTAGAAAGAAAGATTACACTTATTCCATGTGCCGGTGGAGATAAAGTTGCTGCGGAAAGAGAACAATGGAATGATGGATCTAATACATTATGTATTGCCCCAGGAGTTGTAGTTGTATATGATAGAAATAATTTAACAAACGATACATTGAGAAAATATGGTATTAAAGTATTAGAAATTCATGGAGCAGAATTATCAAGAGGACGTGGGGGTCCAAGATGTATGAGTATGCCATTAGAAAGGGAATTGTAATATGAACTTATCAGGAAGAGATTTCTTAAAATTACTAGACTATTCAAAAGAAGAAATTTTATATTTAATTGATTTAGCAAAAGTATTAAAAAGAAAAAAGCAAGATGGAGAATCACATCGATATTTAAAAGGAAAAAATGTTGTATTACTATTTGAAAAAGATTCCACTAGAACTCGATGTGCATTTGAAGTGGGTGCAATGGATCTAGGAATGGGTGTTACTTATTTAGGACCAACTGGTTCACAAATGGGAAAAAAAGAAAGTATTGCAGATACGGCAAGAGTACTTTCTCGTATGTATGACGGAATTGAATATCGTGGATTTGAACAAACAATTGTTGAAGAATTGGCAAAAAATTCTTCTGTACCGGTTTGGAATGGTCTTACAAACGAGTTTCATCCAACACAAATGCTTGCTGATATTATGACTGTTAGTGAAAATTTTGACACCTTAGAAGGTAGAAAATTGGTATTCTTAGGTGATGGTAGAAATAATGTTGCCAATTCTCTTATGGTAATATGTTCTAAATTAGGAATTAACTTTACTTGTTGTGCTCCTAATCAATTATTTCCAAATGCAGAATTAATTTCACAATGTAAAACATTTGCAGCACAAAATCATTCAGAAATTGTATTAACAGAAAATGTAGAAGAAGCAGTAACAAATGCTGATGTGTTATATACAGATGTATGGGTATCTATGGGAGAAGATGCTAGTATATGGAAAGAACGAATTGATTTATTACAACCTTATCAAGTAAATAAGCGAGTAATGAGTATGGCAAATCCAAATGCGATTTTCTTACATTGTTTACCTTCTTTTCATGATTTAAATACAAAAATTGGAAAGGAAATATATGACAAGTTTGGCTTAGAAGAGATGGAAGTATCAAACGAAGTATTTGAATCTAGCCAATCTAAAGTTTTTGACCAAGCAGAAAATCGTTTACATACGATTAAAGCAGTCATGTATGCAACATTGAAATGAAAAAAAGAATTGTTATTGCCTTAGGTGGAAATGCCTTAGGAAATACCCCAAAAGAACAATTAATGTTAGTAAAAAAGACAGCAAAAAATATTGTTGATTTAGTAGAAGAAGGTTATGACATTGTAGTCACTCATGGAAATGGTCCACAAGTAGGAATGATTAATTTAGCAATGCAAGTATCACATGAAGAGGAAAATACCCCAGATATGCCTTTTGCAGAGTGTGGCGCTATGAGTCAAGGGTATATTGGATACCATTTACAACAGTCGATTCAACAAGAATTAGTGAAACGTCATAAAAGAAAAAATTGTATTACCGTTATTACACAAGTGTTGGTAGATTCAAAAGATAAAGCATTTAAAAATCCAACGAAACCAATTGGTAATTTTTATACAAGAGAAGAAGCAATTAAAATAGCAAATGAAAATGGTTACATTATGAAAGAAGATGCTGGTCGTGGTTATCGTAGAGTTGTAGCAAGTCCAGAACCAGTCAAAATTATTGAAGGAAAAGTAATTAACGAATTATTGTCCAAAGGAAATATTGTAATTGCAGCAGGTGGAGGAGGAATTCCTGTTGTAAAAAGAAGAAATGCCTATTATGGAGTGGATGCTGTAATTGATAAAGATAAAACAAGCGCACGTTTAGCACTTGATTTGAAAGCAGATATTTTCTTAATTTTAACGGCAGTAGATAAAGTATGTATTCATTTTAATACAAAAAATGAAACAGCATTAGATATATTAACAGTGAAAGAAGCAAAAGAATATATCAAACAAAAAGAGTTTAAAGAAGGTAGTATGTTACCAAAAGTAGAAGCATGTTTAAACTTCGTAAGCCATAAAAGTAATGGTCAAGCCATTATTACATCTTTAAGTAAAGCAAGAGATGCGTTACTTGGTAAAAATGGTACCTTAATTGTTAGAAGGGAAAAATAGTATGGAAAAACAAAAGAAGAAGAAGAAAGGCTTTCTGACGGCTTTCTCAATCATTTTTATTCTAATCTTTGCTTTAGGTCTTCTTTCTCATTTTTTACCTAAAGCAGAATTTGTCGATGGAGAAATCGTCAATGGTAGTGGAGTAGTAGGAGCTTCCTTATCACAAATTTTATTATCTCCTATATTAGGATTTGAAAATGCAATTGATGTTTGTATTTTCGTACTTATTCTAGGTGGTTTTTTAGCAATTGTTAATAGAACAGAAGCATTAGAAACGGGAATTAAAGTATTAGTTAAAAAATTAAAAGGACGTGAATTAGTTTTAATTCCAATCTTAATGTTCTTATTCTCAATTGGAGGAACAACTTATGGAATGCTAGAAGAAACAGTAGGATTCTATGCCTTATTATCAGCAACTATGGTAATGGCTGGAATGGATACTTTAGTTGCATCTGCAATTGTATTATTAGGGGCTGGATCAGGGGTACTAGGTTCAACGATTAACCCATTTGCTGTGGGAGCAGCAGTTAGTGCCTTACCAGAAGGAGTAGATGTTAACCAAGGATTGATTATAGGATTAGGATTAGTATTATGGATTACAACTTATCTTATTTCAACATTCTTTGTTATGCATTATGCAAGAAAAGTAATTAAGAAAAAAGGCTCTACATTCTTATCTTTAAGAGAAAGAAAGAATATGGAAGCAGAGTATGGGGGACATACTTCTGTTAATTTAGATAAAGTAACATTAAGTAAAAAGCAAAAAATTACATTAGTTTTATTTGCACTTACATTTATCGTTATGATTGTAGGATTTATCCCATGGGGTGAATTTGGAATTAATATTTTTGATAAAACTACAGGTTGGTTAACAGGATCTCCACTTGGATCTTGGTATTTCTATGAAGCAGCATTATGGTTCTTGATTATGTCTGTTTTAATAGGTTTTGTTGGTCGTACTGGAGAAAAACAATTTGTTGATACATTTATTGATGGTGCTGACGATATGGTTGGAGTAATATTGATTATTGCTATTGCTCGTGGAGCATCCGTATTGATGCAAGGAACTTACCTAGATAATTTTATTATCTATAATGCAGCTGAAGCACTTAGAAATGTGCCAATTATTGTCTTTACACCATTTAACTATTTAATTCACGTAGTATTATCTATTTTAGTACCATCAAGTTCAGGATTAATGACATTATCAGCACCAATTGTTGGTCCACTTGCTGACCAATTGGGTTATAGTGTAGAAACAACTGTTATGACATTAGTTGCTTCTAATGGACTTGTTAACTTAATTACTCCAACTTGTGGAGCAATTATGGGTGGTTTAGCACTCGCTAAAGTAGAATATTCTACTTGGGCTAGATGGGCTGCTAAAGTAGTACTTACCATTGCCATTGTTAACATTGTAATATTAACCGTAGCGATGATGATTTTATAAAAGTAGATTTGTCTACTTTTTTTCTTTTTAATTACATGGTATACTATTAATGAGGTGGAATAAATGAGTATTAAAATTGAACGTATTGCTAGTATGCTTGAAAAAGAGATTAGTTATATTTTAATGATGGAAGTAAAAGATGTTGATATTAAATTTGTTACAGTAACTGGTGTAAAAGTATCAAGTGATTTAAGTTATGCAAAAGTATATGTAACCGTGCTAGATGATAATAAAAAAGAAAGTACGATGAAAGCATTAAAAGATGCTAGTGGATTTATTCGTCATGAACTTTATGATCGAGTAGATATTCGTCATATTCCAGAACTAGAATTTGTTTATGATGAGTCAATTGCGTATGGGAAAAAGATTGAAGATAAAATTAAGGAAATTCATGAAAAAGAGGAAGAAAAATAAAAATATTTTTGACTTTCTAAATAAAATAACATATAATAATATTATATTTGATGTGGAAAAATATAAGTAATAATATAACTGGTAAAGAGAAAACTAATGGTGGATGAAAATTAGTCAAGGTTAGATTATGAAATACAGATTTGGAGTCAAAACGTAAATTCGCGTTAAGAATGAAGAGCATAAGTATTTATGAAATAAGGTGGTACCGCGGGGAGACTCGTCCTTATATCTAAATACTTTTTTTTATTAGTAGGAGGTATCTATGGAAATAAATAATTTAATTGATAGTACAAAATTAGGATTTACTGTAACAACAGAAGACATTAAAACATTATGTGCGGAAGCGAAACAATATCATTTTGCGAGTGTTTGTGTTCCACCTTGTTATGTAGAATATGCCGTACAAGAGTTAAAAGAAAGCAGTATTGCAGTTTGTACTGTTGTAGGATTTCCATTTGGGAATAATACATCAGAAGTAAAAGCATATGAAGCGGAAAATGCAATTGCAATGGGTGCTGACGAAATTGATATGGTAATGAATATTGGAGCTTTAAAAGAACAAAGCTATGATTATGTAAAAGAAGATATTGAAGAGGTAAGAGATGCTTGTAAGGGAAAAACTTTAAAAGTGATTATTGAAACGAGTGTTCTTACAGAAGAAGAAATTCGTAAAGCAACGGATATTTGTAATGAGACATATGTTCATTTTATTAAAACTTCCACTGGCTTTGGAAATCGTGGTGCTAGTACAGAAGATATTGAAATTATTAATGAGGAAAAGAGTGATATCTTAGAAATAAAAGCAAGTGGAGGTATTAAATCATTGAAACAGGTTGTTGATTTTATGGATATGGGGGTTACTCGTATTGGAACAAGTAGTGGAGTAGAGATTATGAAAGAAATGGATGGTGAAAATTAAATGACTTTATTTGAAGAATTAAAATGGAGAGGACTTATTAAAGATATTAGTAGTCCTGAGTTAGAAGAAAAATTAAACAAAGGTGGACTTACTTTTTATATTGGTACTGATCCAACTGGGGATAGTTTACATATTGGACACTATTCAACATTTTTAATTTCCAAACGTTTAAAACAAGCTGGTCATAATCCTATTTTATTAGTAGGAGGAGCAACCGGTTTAATCGGAGATCCTAGGCCTAGTGCTGAACGTGCAATGATTACAAAAGAAGAAGTAGCACATAATTTTGAATGTTTGAAAAAGCAAGCACAAAATATTTTTGGATTCGAAGTTGTTAATAACTGGGATTGGTGTAAAGATATTAACTTTATTGACTTCTTAAGAGATTATGGAAAACACTTTAATGTTAATTATATGCTTAGTAAAGATATTGTATCAAGAAGATTAGAACAAGGAATCACTTATACAGAATTTTCTTATATGATTATGCAAGCATTAGATTTTTTACACTTATATCAAACAAGAAATTGTGTAATGCAAGTAGCTGGTCAAGATCAATGGGGAAATATGACGGCTGGAATTGAATTAATCCGTAAAAAAATAGGGAAAGAAGCATATGCTTTTACTATGCCTCTTGTAACAAAAGCAGATGGGACTAAATTTGGTAAAAGTGAAGGAAAAGCAATTTGGCTAGATAAAAAGAAAACAACCCCATATGAAATGTATCAATTTTTAATTAATAGTGAAGATTCTAAAGTGATTGATTATTTAAAGACCTTAACCTTTTTATCAAGAGAAGAAATTGAAACATTAGAAAAATCAAATGAAATAGAGCCTCATCTTAGAAAAGCACATCAAGCATTAGCTAAAGCGGTAATTACGGATTTACATGGGAAAGAAGAGTATGAAAACGCTTTAAGAATTAGCGAAGCATTATTTAGAGGTGATATTAAAAAACTTTCTTTGGATGAAATTAAAGTAGCATTCCAAGATGTACCAAGTTTTGAAATAACAGAGGAAGAAAACATCGTAGACTTTTTAGTAAATCATAAGATTGCTAGTTCGAAAAGAGAAGCTAGAGAATTTATTGGAGCTGGATCAATAACAGTGAATGGTGAAAAAGTAACAAACTTAGAAACGTCTGTTACAAAAGATATGGCGATTCATAAAGAAGCGGTTGTAGTACGTCGTGGTAAAAAGAAATATTATGTGGGGATATTTAAATAAGAATAAAGATGAAACTTACTTATTATGATTATGAAAAATGATTCGAAAAAACAAAAGATACCATGGTAATTTTTAAAAAGAAGAATCAAGAACGATAAACATTTAAAAAAAATATTTTGCTTTATGAGAAAACGTCTATATGAAAAGTATTAGACGTTTTAAATTTTGGAAAAATACTAGAAATTTTCACAGTTTCAAGTAAAAATATGATATAATTTTGATAGTAATGGAGTGATAAAATGGCAAAGGTTATGTATCTTGTAAAAAGAATTAAAAATATGAATTATACAAAGATGTTTGAAGTTGCAAAGAAGGTATCACAAAAAACAAATCAAAATTATATGAAAGTGTTAATGGATATTATTGGGTGTGGACTTAAATATCAAGCTGGGTATCATGATTATTTAGAATTTGAATTTTATTTATTAAATAAAGAGGAAAGAAAGACATATTTAACAAGAGGAATTAATAATGCAATTATAAAAAAATATAATAATAAAGATTCTTTTTATAAATTTGATGATAAAATTGAATTTAATAAAAAGTTTTCTCCATATTTAGGAAGAGATTGGGTTTATTTAAGGGAGATAAAAGGCGATGAATTCGTTAGTTTCTTAAAAAAGAAGAAAGCCATTATTGTAAAACCAGTAGATGGTGAAGGTGGCGTAGGAATAGAAAAAATCAATATCAATAGTAAAACAGATGGAAAAAAACTATATCGTCAGCTTCGTAAATCAAATCAAGTGTTAGTGGAAGAATTTATTGCACAACATCCAGATATGAATGGATTGTATAAAAATGCCGTAAATACTTTGCGTTTATTTACTTTTATTAAAGATGGGAAAGTTACATATTTACAAGGAATTTTAAAAATTGGAAATGGTGGAGTCGTTGATAATTTTTCTAGTGGTGGTATGTATACGTTTGTAAATCAAAATGGAAAAGTAATTGCTCCTGCGATTGATAAAGATGATAATGTTTATGAAAAGCATCCAAAAACAAAAACAGATATTGTTGGTTTTCAAGTTCCAATGTTTAAAGAAGCTATAAAATTAGTGAAAGAAGCAGCAAAAGAAGTTCCAGAAATTGGTTATGTTGGATGGGATGTAGCAATTGGAAAAGAAAAGCCAATGATTATTGAAGGAAATTGTTTTCCAGGTGTGTTTCAACTTCGCCCAAGTTTTTCAAAAGATAAACAAGGAATTTTACCAAAATATCAAAAAGTTATGGATATTAAAACAAAATAAAGATTCTAGTGAATTACTAGAATCTTTTTGTTTTAGTATATTCTTTTGGTTTAGAATGAATTTCAAAAACAGTATTTTGTTTCTCACAAAAATCTTTTACGTCATTTTGTTTTATTAATTCTTCAGATATAGTATGAGCTTCAATAGTGATACTATCATCTATATTTACTGTCTTTCTTTTTTGTAAGGCATAAGAGATAATTTGTTCTAAAGTATTAAATTCTTTTTCTAATTCTAATTTGCGAATTTCTTTTCCATATTCAATCATTTTATTGTTTAGTGGTAAAACATGGTTATTAATTTTTTTAGTAATGATACAATTTAAAGTTATGATAGAGATTATAACTGGTATGATATTAATTGATGGTGCAAATAATATTATAATGATTAAAATTCCTACTGTAATTATAGTTCCAAGTCCAAGTCCTACAAAAATACTAAATAGATGTGTTACTAATGTTAGAGTTTTAATTCTTTTTAAATATGGCTTCCATTTTGCTTCTAAAAATAGTTTTTTATATTCTTCAAAAGTTTTTATTGTTTCTTCTTGCTTTTTTAGGTAATAAGTATTTAAAGGATCTAATTCTTTTAATTCTTCCATTTGTTTATGTAAGTTTGTTTGTTTTATTTCATATTCTTTTATTAATTTTTCTATTTTTTTCATCATGTATCTCCTTTTGATAACTTATATTATAATATCATTGCTTTTTTGTCAATAAAAAAATCCCATACGGGAATTTTTTTATCGGTTGTAGAATTCTACTACCAATGCTTCGTCGATTTCACTATTTAATTCGCTTCTTTCTGGATATCTAACATAAGTACCACTCATATTAGCTTCATCATAAGTAACGAATTCAACACGGTTGTGAACTGCTTCTAAAGCTTCTTTAACAGCTTTGTGATCTTTACTATTTTCTTTAATAGCAATTACATCACCTGGTTTACATCTGTATGATGGGATATTAACTTTTTTACCATTAACAGTGATATGTCCGTGGTTAACAAGTTGTCTTGCTCCATTTCTAGTTGTAGCAAATCCTAATCTGTAAACTAAGTTATCTAATCTACTTTCTAATAATTTAAAGAAATCTTCACCATGAACACCTTTTAATTTACCAGCATCAATGAAAGTTTTCTTAAATTGTTTTTCATTTAATCCGTACATAAATCTTAATTTTTGTTTTTCTTGTAATTGTGTACCATAGTTAGATAATTTTTTCTTACGTCCTTGTCCGTGTTGCCCTGGAGCGTAAGCTCTTTTTAGGTCTTTACCATTTTCTAAAGTAGAGAAACCTAAACGACGTGATTTTCTGTTTTTTGGTCCAGTATATCTTGACATCTTCTTCCTCCTTCTAATCTCATGTGATTATGAAGGTTATTTTGCCAAATAATAGGGTGTTTATCCTATATCTTCGCTTTGCAGCTAAAGTTACTAGTATACCAAATCTGGTGATAAACACGTTATCATTTTCAAAATAACGCTGCTTTCTGTCACATGCATTAAGATTATATTATTTTTCCCTTGAAAAGTCAAGGGTTCTTACCATTATATTTATCCGGTTAGAAAATAATATCAAAAAGAGTGCAAAAAATGTAGAAAGTGTGGTAGAATTATAATAGCGAGGTGAGAGAATGAACAATATTGTGTTAATTTTAGTAGCATTATATTTGATTGCAGTAGTCGCAATTGTTGTTACATTGACTTTACTTCAAAAAAATAAGAATAAAAAATATAAGAAAAAACTGGAAAATTTAGAATATGAGAAGAATACGATTGATAGTGCACCAATTATGCCAGAACTATCAAAAATTGAATCTTATTTAAAAAATGATAAATTAGAAGCAATGTATCAAGAATGGAAGAGAAGACTAGATGATATTAAAGGAAATCAAATTCCTAAAGTAACTGATATGTTGTTAGAGGCCGATTACTCTTTATCAAAAATGGATTATAAAAGTACACTTTATAAAATTGCTAAACTAGAAATGGAATTATATAAAGTAAAGGCGAATAGTGAGTTTTTATTAAATGAAATTAAAGAAATTACAACGAGTGAAGAACGCAATCGTGCCATTATTACCAAATTAAAAGCACAATATCGTGAATTATATAAAAAGTTTACAGAGGAAAAACTTAGTTATGGTGACTTAGCAACTAATGTGACATTGCAGTTTGAAAATATTGCAAAACGATTTGAAGATTTTGAAATTGTCATGGAAGCTAATCAGTATACAGAAGTAACACAGATTATTAAAGCAATTGATGATATGCTAAAACATATGGAAATTGTTGTAACAGAGTTGCCAGATATTATTTTACTTGCGACTAGTATTTTACCAAAGAAAATTGAAGAGATTAAACAAACTTATGATAAGATGGTAAAACAAGGATATCCTCTAGATTATTTAAATGTTGAGTATAATATTGAAGAAGCAAATAAAAAAATGAACGATATTATGGATCGTGCAAAAGTATTAAACTTGGAAGATAGTTTATTTGAATTGAAAGTACTAGTTGATTATTTTGAATCTATTTTCAATGATTTTGAAAAAGAAGATGTTGATCGTAGTAATTATGAAGAATTAAATGAAATGTTCCAAGAAAAATTAAATCGTATTAATAAAGTAGTTGGCGATATCTTTGAGCAATTAGATGAAATTAAAACAGGGTATAATTTATCCAAAGCAGATATTAATTTATTAAATGAAATTAAGAGCGAACTAGATGTTTTGAATAATGATTATAAAATTTTAATGTCGCATACCGGGAATCATACCTTTGCATATTCTAAGTTGACAAAGGAAATTGAAAATTTAGTGATTCGTCTTGCCGATATTGAAGAAAACTTAGATACTTCGTTAGAATCAATTGGAACAATGAAAGAAGACGAAGTTCGTGCACGTCAACAATTAGAAGAAGTAAAAGTAATTTTACGTGATGCAAAATCTAAAATTCGTGATTATAATTTACCAGTTATTCCTAGATCATATTATATAGAGTTAAAAGAGGCAGGAGCAGCAATTCGAGAAATTGTAATTGAGTTAGAGAAAAAACCAATCACAATTAGTACGTTAAATACACGTGTTGATACTGCAAGAGATTTAGTTTTAAAGTTATTTAGTACTACAAAAGAAATGATGAAAACAGCAATGTTTGCGGAAATGGCCATTGTTTATGGAAATCGATATAGAACTTCAATAGAAGGTTTAGATAGTAATTTAACACATGCAGAAATGTTATTTTATAAAGGAGAATATAAGAAGTCGTTAGAACTTACAATTAATTGTTTAAATAGAATTGAACCTGGAATTTACGATAAATTATTAAAATTTTATTCTGACGAAAAATAGAAATTATAATATCTTTAAAGTTCACAATAGATAAAAAATATTATTAAAATATTGCAGTTGTGATAAGTAGTAAAACTTTTATGAAAAATATGATAAAGAATTACGGAAATAATTATATTCTGAATTAAACAACAAAGAAATAAAAAATACGTTTGTTATAACAACAAGCGTATTTTTTGTTTTTTTGATATATATCTTGTTTTTTAACATCTAGATTATTTTGAGAGTGATAAAAATGATTCTCTTTTTTTTAAGTAATTCATTATGCGATATACCTATTGAACTCAATAAAGTTTCATTAGTATTATCTTTTGTGGAATTATCTATAATATCCCTCGCTTAACTACTGCATATTTTTCAATATAGTTCAAAATTTTTGATTTTTATTATTATGTTTTTTGTCAAAATTTTAATTTTTTTAACTGATTAATTTTTTCTTCCACTTAATTACCTGTTTTAATAACTTTCATTCTTTCAGTTTTTAAATAGCAAAAAATGTAGACAGTTATTTTGTTATTACTTATCTTATAACTTCACATTTTTGTTAGTAATAATTAAACCGTAATTTTGACATTCTACGTCAACTGTCATAGTTCCACGAGTTATACGTTATAATATACTTTTTTGTAAATAGGTACATTTATTATAAATATTTAAGTAATAATAACTACTGACTCATTGAATTATACTATATTTTTATGATATAATTTTAATGGAAGTTTAGCCGAAAAATAAGAATTTATTAAATATATTAAATTTTGTTCAAATTTTGATAACTATGGTGTTTTGAACGGAGTGAAAGCGATGGAAGGTTTTATGGATGAAATGATAGATGTTTTAGATTCTAAAACAGGAGCAAAAACAGGAGAAATAATTTCAAAAAATGAAGCACATAAAAATGGGGTGTGGCATGGTTCTATTCATTTATTAATTGTTAATAAAGATAAGACTAAAACTCTATTACAAAAAAGATGTGCTGATAAAAAATTATATCCTAACACTTGGGATATTGCTGTGGGTGGCCATATATCAAGTGGTGAAGATGCTAAAATATCCGTTGAAAGAGAATTAGAAGAAGAATTAGGTTTAAATCCTAATGATTATAAAATTGAATTTTTAACTAGTGTAAAAGAATCCTTAATAAATGGTGGAGTTAACAGTAATGAATTTGTTCATATTTTTATAATATACGATGATATTAATATTAATGAAATAACATTACAAAAAGAAGAAGTTAGTGGAGTTAAATGGGTAGATAAAAATGAATTAAATTATTTTATTGATAACAATTTAATGTTGCCACATGTTGAGGAATATAAAATTTTAAATGAAATTTTAAAATAAAAAATAATTTTGCTTGACTTTATGCCTTGCTAAAATTATGTTTAAAAGGTTCTAAAAAAGGAATTTCACTTTATTGGCTCTGCCGATAGTGTAGTGTGTTACCGTTTTGAAAAAGAGGTTTATAAATCGAGCATTTGAAATTTGCTCGATTTTTTCTACATATCAAAATTTCTGTCATCATAATCATCTAATTGGAATATAAATAATCATTTATTTCTTGTTCTTTAGAAGTATTATTCGTTATATCATTCAAATCGAAATTATCATATAAATTTTGTGTATAATATTCTCTTAACTCTGATACAACATCATTTTTATTTTTTTCAGTTTTTATTTTAGGTAATCTACGAAAGAAGTGTTTTAAAGTTTGTAAAATATTATGAATGATATTATGAAGTCGATTATTTTCTTTTTGTAATTTTTCATTTTGATATTTTAGTTTTTTAACTTCATCTTGAATATTTCTTTTTTTCGTTTTCTAAATCTTAATATTTAATTTTCTTATTATAACTATTAATAAAAATATCATCACATTCTTGAAATATTAAAAAATCATTATTTTTAATATTTTCATTTTCAAAAGTATATTTAACACAAGAAAATCCTACATATTATTTCAATCTTTCTTTCTAGTTCTTCATTTATCTTTAATTCTTTAGTTTCTATTGTTAACATATATAATCACTTTCACTTTCTTAAATAACAAAAAAAACTAACATTTCTGTTAGCAATTTATTATTCTCGAATAAAAAATTGGAGTAACTATTATTCTGGTGTCCTAAGTCTTTTATAATTTTTTCTATGTGGATTATTTTTAGTTAATGATAATATTCTGTTCATAACATCTTCTGAAGTATAATTATCATATTTTGGCGCTCTATTAATTTCTGGAATATCAAATAAACCCAGTATTTTAATTTAATATGATATGTAGCTACACCTTCCGGTGTATTTATACCTGCAATAAAATCGCCTTCATACATTGGATTGTTTTCCTCATCAAAATGTTTTTTGAATTTCCACGACAATTCTGGAAAAGTATTATAGATTACGCAAAACAAAATGAATCTTTCCTTATATATTTCTCTAAATGTACGGTGATCATCACTGATATCTTTTGATGATATGATACCCATTTTACTATATTTTTTTATTAACTCATTTATTTCTAAGATTTTATTCATATAAAATTCCCTATACTATTACAAATAATATAAAATTGCTTTTGTCAATTTGCAAGTGTGTTTTCTGAATTGCATAAACAACTTAATTTTTATAAATGGTTTATCATAATTTTTTACAAAATAAAACTCCAACTACAAAAGTTAGATTGTGGTATCATTCTGGTGGAACTGGAGAGGATTGAATGTATTATAAGAGGTTACTTTACTAGTTGCTCCAAGTTGGTATTATGCATTGAAAAAATAAACGTAAACATTTGTTTCTAGTACAGTGTTGACTAGTAATGAATCTTTTTATTTAGTCAATATTTAACTATTACTTGTATTAGAAATTTCTTTGTAACTATATTAATTTTTGATATAATAGAAAAGAAATGAGGGATAATATGAAACAATTAATTATGATAAAATATGGAGAGTTAACAACGAAAAAAGCGAATCGAAATGTTTTTGTTAATTTGCTTACAAAAAATATTAAATATATGTTACGTAATTTTGAAGTAAGAATTCATAAAGATCGGGTTCGTATGTATATTGAAGTGTTAGATGGTAAATTTGATGAAGTAGTAGAGGAACTAAAAAAAGTATTTGGGTTGCATGGAATAGTGATTGTAAATCAGGTACAAACTAATAATGATAGTATTAAAGAAGTGGTTTTAAAGTTAGTGAATGAATCAAACTATCATACATTTAAAATAGAAACAAAGCGTGCAGATAAAACCTTTCCAATTCCTAGTATGGAATTTAATCGCTTAATTGGTGGTCATGTTTTAAAGAATACTAATTTAAAAGTAGATGTTCATGATCCAGATGTGATGATTCATATCGAAATCAGGCAGGAAGGAACTTTTGTTTATACTAGTGAGATACGTGGTGCTGGAGGATATCCAGTTGGAATTCAAGGAAAAGGATTACTGATGTTAAGTGGTGGAATTGATTCTCCTGTTGCTGGGTATTTAGCATTGAAACGTGGTGTTGATTTGGAATGTCTTTACTTTGAATCTTTACCACATACTAGTATAGAAGCAAGAAATAAGGTAATTGAACTTGCTAAAATTATTAATCGATATTCTGGTAATATTAAAGTTCATGTAGCAAGTTTTACTAAAATTCAAGAAGCAATTTATAAAACAGCTGATGATACTTATATTATTACAATTATGCGTAGAATGATGTATCGAATTGCAGAAAAATTAGCAAAAAAAAGAAATTGTAAAATTATTATTAATGGAGAAAGTATTGGACAAGTAGCAAGTCAAACATTAGATAGTATGGCAGTGATTAATCAAGTGACCAATATGCCAGTAATCCGACCTGTTGCTTGTATGGATAAATTAGAAATTATAGATTTATCAAAAAAAATTGATGCTTATGAAACAAGTATTTTACCATTTGAAGATTGTTGTACTATCTTTTTACCAAAACATCCAGTTATTCATCCAACTTTGGATAAATGTATTGAAATGGAATCACGTTTTGATTATGAACCATTAATTGAAGAATGTGTTGATACAATTTTAACAATTTCTAACTTTGAAGAGCAAAAAGAATATCTTGACTTATT
Source organism: uncultured Bacilli bacterium (assembly GCA_944332435.1). Classification (GTDB taxonomy): domain Bacteria; phylum Bacillota_I; class Bacilli_A; order RF39; family UBA660; genus MGBC107952. The sequence continues at coordinate 27,440 of CALVJW010000013.1, forward strand.
ATAAAAAATTCTCAAAAATTTCCAATAAAAAAATTGTATGAAAAAACCAAATGTACGCATGATATTAGTGTACAGGAGGTGAAACATATGAATAACAAAAGTACAAATAAATTCGTAGTTCCAGGAGCTAAACAAGCTATCGAACAAATGAAATACGAAATTGCTAATGAATTTGGTGTTAATTTAGGACCAGATGCTACTAGCCGTGCTAATGGTACAGTTGGTGGAGAAATTACTAAGAGATTAGTACAAATGGGTGAACAACACTTAGGTGGAAGTAACTACCAAGCTAAATAATGATAAATCAAAAAGAGATATTCATGGGTAGATATGAATATCTCTTTTTTAAGGGAGGATAATTTATGGAACAAAGAAAGAAACAAAGACGAATAAAAAAAGAATATCAAGCAGGTGTTTCTTACTATAAGAAAGTCTCTAATAAATAATGTGAAGTAAAAAATACACTTAAATGGATATGTAAAAAAACTCATTATTGAGTTTTTTTGAATGAAAAAATATAGTTAAAAAGAGATAACACTACAATTATATTAGTTGTATTGTTTTCAATTAAATTTTAACTAGGAATTTATGTTTGTAATTTTATTACAATGTTGAATTCCATTTTTTTTGTAACAACTAAAGTAAAGTTGCTTTTGATTTTCTTTATCTTTAATTACTGGCTCAGTTGTATAAATAGAAGCATGGTCACTACGTGGGACTTCAATGATTTTAGAACTAACTGCTTGCCATGGATAACCTGTTAATAATGTTCTTCTAATTGCACCTTTAACTGTAAAAAATAGGTAATATAGTAAAGCACAAATTAAAAAAAAGCAAAGCCAAAAATTTATCGGAATTTTTGTTTTATTTAGTTTCATAATAATCACCTATTTTCATTATATCACGTATCATGTTGTGTATAAAGATTTTCAAGTGAAAAAGTTATTTTCTTTATATTTTTATGGTAAGTGATCATGGATAAAGATGAACTGATTGTGCAATTATTTTTTTAAAATAGCATCTATTAAACCATATTCTTTTGCTTCTTCTGCAGTCATAAAATTGTCTCGATCTGTATCTTTTTCAATCGTTTCTAATGATTGTCCAGTATTTTCAGATAGTATTTGATTTAATTTCTTTTTTAATTTTAATATGTGTTCGGCAACAATTTTAATTTCTGTTGCTTGACCTTGAGCACCTCCGAGTGGCTGATGAATCATTACTTCACTATTTGGTAGACAAAAACGTTTTTTCTTTGTTCCAGCAGATAGCAAAAATGCAGCCATACTTGCAGCCATTCCCATACAAATGGTTGATACATCACTTTTAATTAAATTCATTGTATCGTAAATTGCCATTCCGGCACTAATAGAGCCTCCTGGAGAATTAATGTAGATACTAATATCATCATGGTTTAAGGAGTCTAAATATAATAATTGTCCTACAACGATATTAGCATTCGCATCAGTAATTTCATCACTCAATATAATAATACGATCTTTTAATAATCGAGAATAAATATCATAAACTCGTTCTCCATTATTACTTTTTTCAATTACAGTTGGTATTAACACATTATTCACCCTTTCTAACTTTATCATAGTAATTTTTAATAAAAATATACATAGTATGATATGACAAAGTTTTTTGGTTATTATTTTTTTTGTCGAAAGAATAGAAAAGATGTGACAAAAAGATATTTATTTGATAAAATAAATATGAATAGAATAAGAGGGATGGAAAGTGAGTTTATTAAAAGTTAATTATAAAGATATTATTACGAAAACTTATGAACCAAACACAAGTTTTTTAGAAATTAGTAAAGACTTTAAAAATTATTATAATTTTCCGGTATTAATTGCAAAAGTAAATAATCATATTGCGAGTTTAAATGATACTGTTACACGTGATTGTAAAGTAAGCTTTTATGATCGTAGTTCTCACGTGGGACATTTTGTTTATGAAAATACAGTACAATTTATTATGATTGTTGCTATTAAAAAGATATTAGGGAGAGATACAGAAGTTAAAATAGAACATTCTATTGATAACGGAGTATATTGTGAAATTACTAATCGAGATATTAATATTGATACAATTCATAAGATTGAATCAAAAATGGCGGATATTGTAGCAGACGGATTAACAATTCATAAAGTGAGTGTTTCACGCGTTGATGCAATGCAGTATTTTAAGAATATCGGACAATATGATAAAGTAAAAGTCTTGAGATATATTAGTAATACTTATGTTAATTTGTATCGTTTAGATAATATTTATGATTATTTTTATGGAGAACTCGCACCAAATACGAAAAAAATTGATGATTTTAAAGTTACTTACATTAAAAATAATGGTTTTGTACTTAGTTATCCAACAATTTCTGTTCCAGAATGTACACTTGATTATAGACATCACAAAAAATTATTTGATAAATTTTTAGAGTTTACGGAATGGGGTAGAATCTTAGAAGTAGAAAATGCAGCAGATTTAAATGAATATGTGTCAACTGGAAAGTATGATGATTTAATTCGGATTTCAGAAGCATACTTTTCAGGTCAATTATCAGAAATTGCTGACCAAATTTATGAAAATCGAAAAAATATTAAATTGGTATTGATTGCTGGGCCTACTTCTAGCGGAAAAACAACAACATCTAAAAAGTTAGAAGTATATTTGAAGAGTAAAGGAATTATTACTCATCAAATCTCTGTTGATGATTATTTTGTTGATCGTGCTCGTACACCACGAGATGAAAATGGAGAGTTAGATTTCGAATCATTACGAGCAATTGATGTAGATGCCTTTAATCGTGATTTGACGAAATTATTAGACGGTGAAAGAGTATTACTTCCAGAATACAATTTTATTTCTGGTAAACGAGAATATAAAAAGAAATGGTTACAGTTAAAAACAGATAATGATATTATCATTGTGGAAGGATTACATGGATTAAATGAAGAACTTACAATGTCAATTGAAAGGCGAAATAAATTTAAGATTTATTTAAGTCCATTAACACAATTAAATATTGATAACCATAGCAGAATTCATACAAGTGATGCGAGAAAACTAAGAAGAATTGTCAGAGACAATCGCTCTCGTGGATATTCAGCAACGGAAACATTAAAAATGTGGAATAAAATTCAAGAGGGAGAAAATAAATATGTTTTCCCATATCAGGATGAAGCAGACGTTATAATTAATTCTGCTCTGGTATATGAATTAGGAATTTTAAAAACTTATGCAGAGCCGTTATTATTCTCTGTTGATGAAACAGAAGAAGTATATCCGGAAGCATTACGCTTAATTAATTTTTTACGTAATTTTTTACCAATTCCTAGTGAAGAAGTACCAAATGATTCAGTACTTCGTGAATTTATTGGTAATAGTTGTTTTCAAAAATAATAAGTGATAATTAGAAAAGAGGAAATAAAAGAATGATAAAAGTAGCAATAAATGGATTTGGAAGAATTGGAAGATTAGTATTCCGTATTATGGAAGAAAATCCTAACTTTGATATTGTGGCAATTAATGATTTAACAGATGCAGAGCAACTAGCTTATTTATTAAAATATGATACGTCACATCGTAATTATCGTGTAGATGAAATTAGTCATGGTGAAGGATTTATTCAAGTTGGTTCTCATCAAGTAAAAGTATATAGTGAAACAGATCCAACAAAATTACCTTGGAAAGAATTAGATATTGATATTGTATTTGAATGTACAGGTCGTTTTGTAAAAAAAGAAGATGCTAGTATGCATATTACAGCAGGAGCAAAAAAAGTTCTTATTTCTGCCCCTGGTAAAGGTGATATGAAGACGATTGTGTATAACGTAAATAATAATACCTTGGATGGTAGTGAAGAAGTAATTAGTGCAGCTAGTTGTACAACAAATTGTTTAGCACCTGTAGCAGATGTACTAAACCGTGAGTTTGGAATTGAAAAAGGGTATATGACAACCGTTCATGCTTATACAAATGATCAAGCAGTATTAGATGTTGCTCATAAAAAAGGAATTAAAGCTCGTCGTGGTCGTGCAGCAGCTGCCAATATTGTACCATCTAGTACAGGAGCTGCTAAAGCAGTAGGATTAGTATTACCTGAGTTACAAGGAAAATTAGATGGTAGTGCTCTACGTGTTCCAACTACTACTGGTTCTGTTGTTGATTTAACTGTTGAGTTAAAAAGGAATACAACAGTAGAAGAAATTAACGAAGCATTTAAAAAATATGCAAATGAAACATTAGGTTATACAACGGATCCAATTGTTTCTAGTGATATTATTGGATCAGAGTATGGAAGCTTAGTAGATGGATTACTTACTAGTATTTTAGAAGTAGATGGAAAACAATTAGTTAAAGTAGTATCTTGGTACGATAATGAAATGAGCTATAGTGCTCAAATGGTAAGAACTGCTTTATATATTGGAAATTTGATGAATAAATAGATATTTCTTTCATTAGTAAAAATAAAGATAGGGGGGGACGATTTAGGTCTCGCCCTGTTTTTATAGAAAAACGATTTATAAAAGAAGTGAAATGAGATAGAAAAATGTTGAGAAAATGATATTGATAGTAAACTTATAAAATGATATACTAAAGTTAGAATAGAGGGAGTGGATAAAAGAATGAATCAAAAAAGATATCAAGGATTTACGTTAATTGAACTCTTAGCAGTCATTGTCATACTGGCAGTTATCGCTTTAATCGCAACACCGCTTATTATGAATGTCATTAATGATGCGAAAAAAGGAGCTGCAAGAGATGCAGGATATAACGTCATAAAAGCAGGAGAACTAATGGCAGCAAATGAAGGAATGGATGGTGCAACGCCACCATATCATTATGATGAAACAAGTAATTTAGATATGAAAGGAACAATTCCAACAAAATTTACTTTAGATATTAATGAAGACATGGATACACAACTAAAAGCATGGTTAAATGGATACTGTGTCGTAAAAGAATATGGAAATGAAACAGTAACGATTGA
>CALVJW010000014.1 GCA_944332435.1 uncultured Bacilli bacterium
TGTTGCCGTAGGACTTGGGGTTGGTATTGGCTTATCCAACACAGACTTTTTAATAGTAATTACTGGTCGTACTCCACAGTTATCATACTCCGCAAGATCATCATTCACAGTACCATATTTATACACAGCCCATGCACGATTGATAAGTGTTGCTGAACTATTAATTAACCAGTATCCTTCGGTACCACTATCAGATATCGCACATCCATTTTCAGTACAATTATTTGTATAATCAAATAACCACTTGTATTTTGCCTGTCCTTGACTTAAACTTGGAGCTGTTTGTGTATTATTTTCAAAATAAAACCAATTATCTTTTCCGGAAATTGCCACATCAAATCCAGTCTTCCCAGTTATTTTAGCAACCTCATTTGCATCCATAAATCTTGGGTGTAAACTACTATCCCATGTTTTAGTATCCGTAATAAGCGCTTCTTTTGCTTCAATCATTTGGTCATTGCTTCCACTGGAGTTCCATGGTACTTTATAAGTTGTATTATGGTCTAAGACCACATTTACGGTACTACTACTTTCACTATCATTAAATGCATACCATTTCATACATCCACTTTTATTTTCGTTCAAACTATTTTCAGATCTATACTCATTAATATCACATTGAGTATTAGTTTCTGGATTGAAATAAATAATATCACCATTTTTAAATTTATAAGGTGGGAAAACAGGATCTTCTATTTTTTGTTGATATTCTAATTCAAATTCAATCGTTTTATCCAATGTTTGATTGTCACTTTCGATATTAGCATCCCACTCAACAATAATTTGGAAGACCATTGTTTGATTTTTTAATAAAGGCATGTTCGATTCAATACCTTCTGTTTTAACAGTTATATCTAACGGTTCCACTTGGTTGGCTTCGTTAATACCATTAATACTATTTAATACAGCATCTAAATTACCACTATTTTTGACAGTTACATCATAAACTGCTTTTGCACCTTTTTTATTTAAATTTACTTCTATGATTCCTTTTGTTTTATCACGTTGTAAATAGATTGTTTCTGCATTTACAATCTCACTTTCTTGTATCGATACAATTTCAATATTAAAACTTGTTACAATACTTGAAATACCACTAATCGTTAGTTGCTCTTTTAAATAAGCATACCCAACACTCATGAATATAACAATAATCGATAACACAATTAAAATATACTGATTTTTTTTATTATGTAATAATCTTCTCTTCATAAATTCTCCTTTTATGATACAACATATGGATCTTTGCTTGTACCACTTCCAGATTCGTAGACAGCTTTACTACTATCAACATATAATACATAAGCTGGGCGATATTTATCATTCTTAGACGGTGCTGCATTATTTTCTACTTCACCATTAGCATTCCATGCAAGAGGGGAATACCCATTACTATTAACAAACCAGAAGTCTACATAGTAGATTCCTAATTTATTTAAAGCATTATAATAACTAGTTAAATTCGTAGGATTTTCTGGCGCTTCTTTAGCCATAATATAATCAGCAACGGTTATTACCGATATTGGAGCATATGCAACTCTCGATTTTGCTTGCTGCATAATAGAATCAACACTATAATTACTACTTGTAATTTCACCCCAATAAATTGGACCATTCTTTAATAAATGACGATAATCATTTCCTATAATATTATCCACATTAGCTATAGTATTGATGTATAAAGAACTATCGGCATAAGCCCCAACCATATTGTCTTTACAATATAAATCACAACGTAGAAAAGTACAATTTTCATTAAAAGCAATTGGATTATAATTATATGTTCTGGTATCCAGTATTCGCATAATACCATCTGTTTCATTATAAGATAATAAATGAAATTTATTTCCACCAATCGTAAGATAAATTGTTGGTCCTTGATTATAATAATCATTTTCATATTTCACAAAATTACTACTATATGTCTTTTTTACATTATCAATTAATAAATCAAGCTTTTTATGTGCAGTAATTCTAAAATTCAATGTAGTAGATAAAACAGCATAACCAACTCCTAAAAAAGAAAATAAAGCAAATAATAAGAAATAAAGCATATAGTAATTATATTTTCTTTTTTTTAATTTCCTCATACCATCACCGTCTCTATATTTCTCTATATTAATATTTTACATTGAAAAGTTAAATTTTTCAATGTAAAATAAAAAAAGAAGTCTTATTTTGCTTCTTCTTTTTTCATAACTTCTTTTCCTTTGTATGTTCCACAGTTCGTACATACTCTGTGTGGACGAATCGTTTCACCACAGTTTGGACATTTTGTCATTTCGTTTGCACTAATTTTGTAGTGAGTACGACGCATTCTTTTTCTAGTTTTACTAGTTTTTCTAAATGGTACAGCCATGATAACACCTCTTTCTTAAAATAAATCTTTTAATTTTTCTAATTCCGAGTTCGTTGACTTTTTCGTTTCTGTATCAGTAACGAATCTCCAACCATCTCCTGCCATGGTTACCTCTTTAGCATCTTCGGCAACAACGCGTAAAGGAATTTCCATTAATATATTTTCCCATATAATTGAAAAAATATCAATACTATTTTCACTTTTTTTTGCATTTTCATCAATTTCATTCATCAAATCGTAGACATTACCTTCTACTTCAATATGAAATGGATAATCGACCGGTTGCAAAGTAATGGCACATGGTAATATCATAATACCATGAATCTCAATTGAAAGTTGGTATTCATCTAGACTATCTAAAAATAAGTCCCCCTCTACAACAACATCTTTTAAATCCATTAATTCAGTTTGATTTAATAATTCTTTATCCACGATTACATTTTCATGAATTGTTAATTTTTTCGTACTTCTATTTTTTAAATTTGTTAAATCTATATTCACAAAACATCACCATCTTTATTATATAAGAAAGACAAGAAGTTTTCAACTAACAACTAAAATGTTTATGCAATGTTTTATAACTCTCATTTTCTGTTAAAATACGCTTATATGTAGTATATGGTATGAATAATTCTTCTTTTGTATCAGTATTAATGACATTAATAATAGCATCATACTCTTTTAATTCTTCATGATTAATTTTATTTATTTCTTCAACTTCAAATAAATCGTAGTATTCATCTTGGGACATTTTATAACCAGTTGTTACATCATATACCATATTATCTTTCAAAACCCATGAGCGATATAAATTATTATTTGGTAAATCACCTGTTACATATCCAGTTACTACATCTCCATTCATTATTTTAGCTAAAGTATGACTTAAAACATGTGACTCAATACTACAAAAATAAGTACTTTTATTAATCATTATATCTGGCATTTCTACACTTGGATTAATTAAGTGAAATGTTCCAACTTTCGTTACAATTTCAATCATATAATCATAAATAAAAACATTTAATAAGATTGGAATTTCACTTCTTAATTTTTCAACATCTATAACGGTTAATGCAACACCATCATGCATATTATGAACTAATTCAATTACTTCTTTTACCATTTGTTGTTTCTGATACATAACATCATGATTTAAGATTTCTCTTATTGCCTTACGATACATATCTTGAATTCCTGGAATTCTTTTATCGAGTGCGACCATAAAATATTCCCCATCTAGTTTTTTTACATTTATGCTATAAACTAACGCATTTTTTATATCATTTTCATAGGAATATCCCAATTCTTCTTTACATTCGTCTATTCTACCTAATTGTTCTAATTCTTCAAAAACTGTTTCGCCAACATACATTAAATAGCGATCAAACTGCTTAGCATAATCTTCTTTTGTTACACCATTATTATTTTTAATCATATTAAATTCATCATTATTTACACATATAATTTTCTTCATATCTATCCCTTTTCAAGTGACGCATATTATAACAAACTAAAAAAATTTGTCAACCTTTCTAACTTATGATATAGTATCGGTGGTGATGACATGGAGACAGTTGGAATTATTTGTGAATATAATCCCTTTCATAATGGCCACTTATATCATATTAATGAAGTGAAAAAAAGATACCCAAACGCAATAATTATTTTAATTATGAGTGGAAATTTTACACAGAGGGGGCATATTAGTATTTTAAATAAATGGGATAAAACTAAGATTGCGTTATATTATGGAGTTGACTTAGTTATTGAATTACCATTTGTATTTGCAACCCAGAGTGCAGATATCTTTGCAAAAGGTAGTATTGCCTTATTAAAAGCATTACAAGTAAAAAAATTAGTATTTGGTAGTGAATCAGATGCGATTGAAAACTTAATTGAACTTGCGAATATCCAACTTCATAATAGTCGTTATGACATCTTAGTAAAACAATATTTAGATACCGGAATAAATTATCCGAGTGCGATGTCAAAAGCATTATTAGATATTACTGGCAAAACAATTACAGCTCCAAATGATTTGCTAGGACTCAGTTATGTAAAAGAAATTATAAGACAAAAAGCAAATATTGAACCTATTACAATCGAAAGAACTAATCAATTTCACGATATTACACTAAATAGTAATATTGTAAGTGCTAGTGCAATTAGAAATGCTTTAAAAGAACAAAAAGTAATTGACCAATATGTTCCAAAGAAAACGCAAGAATATTTAAAAACTGGATTAATTAACAAAGATTATTTTCCATTTATTCAATATAAAATTATTACCGAACCAAATACATTATCACAAATTCAAACGGTAGATGAAGGATTACATGCAAGATTAATTGAAAAGATTACTAATACAAAGTCTTTAGAAGATTTTATCAAAAAAGTAAAAACAAAACGTTATACCTATAATAAATTAATGCGTATGAGTTGCCATATTTTATGTCATTTTACAAAAGAAGAAGCGAAAAGAAATACTGAAGTTCGTTATATTCGTATTCTTGGAATGTCAAAGTTAGGACAGTTTTATTTAAATCAATACAAAAAACAAATAAATCTTCCAATTATTACTGCTTGTAATCAAATAAAAGACGAAATGTTAGAAATTGAATATCGTACTAGTTGTATTTATTCTATGATTCAAGAACAAGATATTAGTAAACAAGAATTTTCAAAAAAACCAATTAGAAAAGAGAATGAATGATCATTCTCTTTTAAATTTCTTCAATTTTCATAAAGTTTGTTTTCTTTACTTCCATATGGTTAGGGAATCCACCAGTAATAATAACTTTTGATCCTGGGTGTAACTCTAATTTTTCTTTTGCTTGATTCAAGCAAACATCTACTAATTCATCGGTTGTTTTAGATAATGGAACAATCACTGGATATACACCAAAATTAAGTGCTAAAGAATGAGCTACATGTTCATTTGGACAAGCAGCTAAAATAAGAGAATTTGGTCTTAAATTACTAATTTTTTGTGCTGTATATCCACTCGTAGTAGCTGCTACAATCACTGGAATTTCCAAAGACTTTGTTGCTTCTACAATTCCACGTGCAATTGTACTTGGAATATCATTGACAAACGTTGTATGAACAGTTCCCTTATAATCGATATATTCTTCTGTTACTTCACAAATACGAGCCATGTTTCTTACAGCATCCACTGGATACTTACCGGCAGTTGTTTCTCCACTTAACATAACCGCATCAGTTCCATCCATTACAGCATTAGCAATATCACTTGCTTCAGCACGTGTTGGACGAATATTCTTCTTCATTGACTCTAACATTTCTGTAGCAACAACAGCAATTTTCCCTTGTTCACGACACTTTTTAATAATCATTTTTTGTAATACAGGAATTTGTTCTAGTGGCATTTCTACCCCTAAATCTCCACGTGCTACCATAATACCATCACTTAAACGAATAATTTCATCAATATTTTCAATTCCTGTAGCGCTTTCAATTTTAGAAATAATTTTTAAATCTTCTCTTCCTTGTTCTTTAAAAATTGCTCTTGCTTCTTCCACATCAGATGGATGAGAAACAAAAGATAAAGCTACATAGTCTCCTTCATGATTACAAGCATAAATTAAATCTTCTTTATCTTGTTCACTAATAAATGGAATATCTAATTTTACTCCAGGAGCACTTAAACTTTTTTTATTACCAAGAACTCCTCCTCGAACGATACGACAAGTTACTCCACCATCAGCGTCTTTTGACTCTACGACAATTTCCATTAATCCATTTTCTAATAAAATAACATTACCTGGTTGTAAACTATCTAATGCTTGTGGATGATTAACCGTAATTCTTTCTTCCGTACCTAGTACATTTTCCTTAACAACGCGAATTGTTTTTCCTTCTACTAGTTGAATTTCATCATTTTCTAACATTCCACTTCTAAACTCAGGACCCTTTGTATCATATAAAATAGCAATATTTTTTCCTGTTCTTTTTCTCACTTCATGAACTGAACGAACGACTCCTTCACGTTCTTCCATTGTCGCATGAGAAAAATTAATTCTCGCAACATTCATTCCAGCAAGAACCATTTGTTCCATCACATCAGCACTACAACTTGCTGGACCAATACTACAAATAATTTTTGTTTTTTTCATACTACTAACACTCCTTTTTTTGCGCAATACAGTACTAATTTTAACATATTTTACAAAAAAAAGTAAACACTAAGTTTTTACTTTTGACATGTAGGACAATAATAAGTACCTCTTCCACCTACTTTTGTTTTTAAAATGGTTGTATGGCAACACTTACACATTTCTCCAACTTTACCATGAACATATAATTCATGTTGGAATCTTCCTGTTACTCCTTCACTAGAAGTATAACTACGAATGGTAGTTCCACCCGCTTTAATAGCAAGTTCTAATACTTCTTTTGTATAATGAATAATTTGTTTTAAATCATGCTCTGTTAAATCTTTTGCTTTCTTCATGGGATTTAATTTACATAAATATAAAATTTCATCAGCATAAATATTTCCGATTCCTGTAATAATACTTTGATCAAGAAGAACAGATTTAATTGGTAATGACTTTTTTTGATAACAAGTTTTTAAATAAGAAACAGTTAACGCATGATCCCATGGTTCCAATCCTAAATCAATTAATGGTTTTGTCGTATCTAAGTCTTCTTTTTTCACTAAATACATCCTACCAAATTTTCTCGTATCCTGATATCTTAGTTCTACGTTATGATCTAATGTAAAAATAACATGTTCATGTTTTGTAATAACGTCTTCTTTCGTTCTAAAAAAATATTTTCCTTCCATTCTTAGATGACTAATTAATGCATCTTCATCCAATATAAAAATCAACCATTTCCCACGACGTTTCATATCACGAATCGTTTGTCCAATCATTCTTTTTTGAAATTCTAAAATAGTTGGTGATGCTACAATCGATGGATATAATACTTGTACGTCAGTAATTTTTTTTCCAACTAATTTTTGTTTCAATGTTTCCTTTACTGTTTCTACTTCTGGTAATTCTGGCATGATAACACCTCCTGTATTTCTTTATTATAACATAGAAAAAAGAGAATTATTTTCTCTTTTCAATTTTTGTTTTACCACCCATATATGGTTGTAATGCTTTTGGAACATTAATACTTCCATCCTCATTTAAGTTATTTTCAATAACACCAATCATACCACGTGGAGTTGCTAAAACGGTATTGTTTAATGTGTGTAAAAAGTAAGTTCCATTTTCTCCTTTGGTACGAATACCAAGTCTTCTTGCTTGCGCATCACTTAAATTAGAACAAGATCCTACTTCAAAGTATTTTTGTTGTCTTGGACTCCATGCTTCAATATCACAACTTTTTACTTTTAAATCAGCTAAATCTCCACTACAGCATTCAAGCGTACGAACTGGTACATCTAAACTACGGAAAAATTCTACCGTATATTGCCACATTTTGTTATACCAATCCATTGATTCAGATGGTTTACATAAAACAACCATTTCTTGCTTTTCAAATTGATGAACACGGTAAATTCCACGTTCTTCAATACCATGAGCTCCTACTTCTTTACGGAAACATGGACTATAAGATGTTAAAGTAAGTGGAAGTTCTTCTTCTTTTACAATTTGACCTTTAAATTTACCAATCATAGAGTGTTCACTTGTACCAATTAAGAATAAATCTTCTCCTTCAATTTTATACATCATCGCATCCATTTCTTCAAAACTCATAACACCAGTTACTACATCGCTACGAATCATAAAAGGTGGAACACAATACATAAATCCTTTATCAATCATAAAATCACGAGCATAAGATAACATTGCAGAATGTAAGCGAGCAATATCTCCCATTAAATAATAAAAACCATTTCCACTCGTACGACCAGCGCTTTCTTTATCAAGTCCATTTAATGCATTGATAATATCCGCATGATATGGAATTTCAAAGTCAGGTACAACTGGTTCTCCAAATTTTTCAATTTCTACATTTTCACTATCATCTTTTCCAATTGGGACAGATGGATCAATAATATTTGGAATTACTAACATCTTTTCTTTTAAAGATGCCATTAATTCAGATTCTTCTTTTTCAATATTAACTAATTCTTTATTGATTTCTACAACACGTGTTTTCATTTCATTTGCTTCGTCAATTTTTTTATCACGCATAAAAGTTCCAATTTTCGCACTTGTTTCATTTTTCTCTTTTCTAAGTTCATCACCAGTTTGTTTTAATTCTCTTACTCTTTTGTCTAATTCAATTACTTCATCAACAAGTGGTAATTTCTTATCTTGAAATTTTTTCTTAATATTTTCTTTTACTAATTCTTTATTTTCTCTTACAAATTTAATATCTAACATAAGTTCTCTCCTATCTTTTCGAATCTATATTTTTGACCAGTAACATTATCTTTTCTATTACTAACATCTACTTTTTCTAAAAACATGGAAAGTGGTCTAACCCAGTATGAATTGTCATGTTTATATACTACCATTTCTTCTAATGTCTCAGAATGCTTACAAATACATATAACTTCTATCACATTACCTTTAAAATGTCTAAATTTATCATGTGGTTTTATTTCCATATTATCCTTCTTTCTAATAAAAAAAGAATGGTTATTTAAGGAGTGCAAAGCACGGTACCATCCTTTCTTTTCTTAATTTTGATAACGGCTTATACCGGAAATGATTAATTTCTCTAGAAAGTAGATTCATAAAAGTTTGCTATTAGTTCGCACCTACCACTAATTCTCTTTCAAACAATTCTTTTATTACTAGTCTTTCATCACAGATTTATAACTTGATTTTAGCACGCCCAATATACAATTGTCAACGTTTATTTTTTTTCTTTTTCTCTTTTTGATATACGCTAAACACCTGTTGCATTAGTTCTTGATAACATGAATTTTCTTTATCTACATCCTCATAGAATCCATTTATCATATCATTTACGTATTCGATATACCATGCTTCTGGTATTTTATATTGATACATTAACTCCGAACTCGTTTTGATACAATCGATTAATTCTTGTTTTTCGTAAGTGTTATTTTTTTCTAATTCACTATACTCTCTTACAATATAATCAAGTAAAATTGTCTGTAATTCTAATCGTGAATAAGAATTTAATTTAGCACGACAAGTAGAATTTGATAAGCCTTTCGCATCTAAAGTGTCTACGTAATATAAAAAACCTTCTCTAGTTGCTTGATTACCATGTCTCTTACTTGTTTCTACTACAGCAGTTCTTAAATAAGAGTATCTCTCTTCTTCTTTTTCTAATTCTTTGACATAATTACTTTTCTTTGCAACTTGTTTTAATACCACTGCTTCTTCTTTCTTACGAGCAGGCTCTACTATTTTATACTCTATAAATTGTTCTACCAAAGTATGAAAAAATGCATCATTTGTCATTAAGTATTGGGCAAACTTTTCTATTTCATCTTGGTCATAAAATTGTTTCGCTAGTTCATTACAATCTTTCATATTCGTAAAATCTATTTCTGTTTTTGATAAATCAGAAACATAGCTTTTTGTTATTTCATGCATCATAAGAGAATGTTCTAATAATGCTTGCGCTAAAACACCAAAATCTAGACGATACCCATTTAATGAATAACGTTTTCCTTTTCTTACATTTTCACAAGTATCCATTAATAAAGTAGTATCTTTGAATACATCAAGATGATCCTTTTGAACAAAATAATTCAAAATATCAACTAGCACATCACCACACAAATATTCTTCTTTTCCCATATTACACCTACACATTTCTATTTGGCATCATACCAATTATCTCCATAATTAATATCTACTTTAAGAGGTACTTCTAACTTACAAGTCTGTTCCATAATCTCGGTTAACATCTTTGTTACTTCCTCTAATTCTTCTTTTTTACAATCAATAATTAATTCATCATGTACTTGCATAATCATTTTACTTTGTAAATTATGACTCTTTATATACTTAGAAACTTCAATCATCGCCTTCTTAATAATATCCGCACTAGTACCTTGAATTGGCGTATTAAGAGCCATTCTCTCTCCTTGTTGACGAATCATATAATTACTATTATTTAATTCTGGAATATTTCGTTTTCGATGAAATAATGTACGAACATAACCACAATTTCGCGCATCTTTAATCGTTTGATCCATATAATCTTTGACCCCTGGATACGTTGCAAAATAATCATCAATAAATTGTTTTGCTTCACCAATATTAATGTTTAAATTTTCTGATAATCCATAACTACTAATTCCATAAATGATACCAAAGTTTACCGCTTTTGCTACCCTTCGCATATCACTCGTTACTTCTTCTTTTTTCACATGAAAAACATCACTAGCTGTCTTAGTATGGATATCATCCCCTTCTTTAAAAGCAGCAATTAATTTATCCACATGTGCCATGTGTGCTAAAATACGAAGTTCAATTTGAGAATAATCGCCACTTAAAATAACCGAATCTGGACTTGGAATAAATGCTTTTCGTATTAATTTTCCATATTCATTTCTTGTTGGAATATTTTGTAAATTTGGTTCAATTGATGATAAACGACCCGTTCTAGTTAACGTCTGTGTATAAATGGTATGAATTTTTCCATCTTCTTTAATACAACTTTTTAGTCCTTCAATATAAGTAGTATATAACTTAGTAAGCATACGATAATCAATAATCTTCTCAATAATTGGATGAACTCCAACTAACTTATTTAATACATCAATTGCGGTAGAATAACCACGTGCTGTTTTCTTACCATGTGGTAACTGTAACGTTTCAAATAATATCACACCTAATTCTTTTGGTGATGAAATATTAAACGATGTACCTGCTAATGTATAAATTTCTTTGCTAATGGTTTCAATTTGTTGTTGAATTTCTTCACCCATACTCGTTAACGTTTCTTTTTCAACTGTTACGCCATAGTATTCCATATCCCCTAGCGTAATTGAAAGTGGCATTTCAATTGTTTCAAATAATTCCATCATTTCTTCTTGATTTAGTTTCTCTTTTAAACGATGCATACTCTCATAAATAAAACGAGCTTTACTAGAAACATGACAAGCAAGATCTGACTCTGAAACTTCTTGCTCTTTTCCTATTTTTCCATAAAAATTTTCATAAAAAGCAATATCCTCATCAAATTGCCCTGCTAAGTAAGCAATATCATCTTTGACATTATAATCTAGAAGCGATGCAGCAATCATAGCGTCAAATTTTGTATCATAAAGATCTAATCCCATCCATTTAAAAATAACATAAGTCTTCTTTAAATCATAAGTATAAGTAAGATAATCTTTTACTTTATCAAAACTATCATAAACAAGATCTCCGGGTATAAAACAAGATTCTTGATCATTGTAAATTGCAAGTCCCATTACTTTCGCATCATGATAATTCCCACCAATTGTTTCTAAATAATAAGCCGAATCTTTTGTAATAGAAATTTCATCGATAGAATGTACAACTTGTGTCTTCATCATCTTTTTTGGTGTCGCTTTACTTTTTTCTTTCTTTAAAAACGAATAGAATTCTAATTCTTCATATAACCTTGTTAATTCTTCATGACGACTTCCTAAATATTTCAAATCATCTATTTCAATATCCATATCAACATCACGAATAATCGTCGCAAGTTGATAACTCATATAAGCATTTTCTTTGTCATGCTCTAATTTATATTGAATACTATTTGATAATTCATTAATGTGTTCATAGATTCCATCCAATGTTTCATATTCGTGAAGTAATTTTAAAGCGGTCTTTTCTCCAATTCCTTTTACCCCAGGAATATTATCAGAACTATCACCTTGTAATGCTTTTAAATCAATAACACGAATTGGTTCAATTCCATAATCTGCTTTAAAACTTTCTTTATTATAACGAATATAATCTTTTTGTTTTAATAATTTCATATCAACGTCATCACTAATTAATTGAAGTAAATCTCTGTCACTACTAATAATTGTTCCAATAAATTCATCATTATCATCACAAAATTTTGCGAAAGTACCAATAATATCATCTGCTTCATAATTATCGATTTCATAATATTTAATTCCCATTGCTGTAAGTAGTTCTTTCGCAACTGGAAATTGTACTTTTAATTCATTCGGAGTTTCCGCTCTACCACCTTTATACTCAGTATAACTCTCATGGCGAAAGGTTTTTCCTTTATCAAACGCAACAATCATATACTCCGGTTTTTCTTCTGATACAATCCTATTAATCATATTGGTAAATCCAAAGAGTGCATTTGTTGGAAAATCTTTACTATTTTTCATAAAATTTCCATTGTATGCAGTCGCATAATAACTACGAAATAATAAGTTATTTCCATCTACTAAAATTAATTTTTTCATATTCTCAACTCTCTTCTAAATTATTATAACATAAAAACAACCATCAAAGGTTGTCTTTTATTCTTTTCTTTTCACTTTGACAAATTATTTGATATACACAATTAAAACTAGATTCCATAATATATTGTGTATCATCTATCTCAATATCATTCATTGGTTCTTTAATTTCAAATCCTATTTTTTGATACAACATAATGGCTGGAAAATTATCCTTGTCTACAGATAATGAAATTGGTAAAGTACATTTACGATTTAAATAATATTCACAACCTGCTTTTATCAATTTCAAAGCAACTCCTTTTCTTCGATAATTAGGAGATACAACTAAATTAATACAATAAACACTACCGTTTCTTCTTTTGGAAAAAGGATTAAAAGAAATATGTCCAATAACATTTCCATGAATGATACATACAAAATTATCATTTTTACTTTCCATCCATATATCTTTTAATGTTTCTACCGAGTAGCCATCTTCATTTCCATCACTTTCTACTTTTACAATTTGATCAAATAAACCATCATCTATATGATCCGAATCGACTTTATAAATTTCAAATTCATCTTGCATTATAATTACCAGCTCCTACTTCTATTATTTCTATCTATAATCCCCTATAAAATGGATTAACTATAATTAAATTATCACATAATTTCTAATATCGCAACTGGATAAAATGATTCTTTTTCGTTGAAATTCCATCTACTAAATATTTTGTTTTAGAATAGAATTGTTCTATTTTATACTGTATAATTTCTTCTCGTACAGAAAAATGATTCGATATTTGTGATATTTTTTTATGATTGATTGATTGATAAATTGGAAGCATTAATTTACTACTTGGTACTAATAACTCACATAATACATCAAAATAAGGATCATTTTTATTTAGCTTATGAATTTCATATCGTTTCATTAAAATACCATTTTTTAATTCTTCTACTCCTTCTTGTAATCCATATTTTTTTATGATTAATATTTCCAATATTAAATAGCTAATCCATTCTAATTTAGTTTGATAAGATAAATGATTACTAAGAACAATACAACTTTTTTTGTCATGATAAATGACAAAATATAAATCTTCTTTTCCAATAAAATAAGTAGAATCTTCTTCTATTAAAATTTTTATTTGATGTTGACTTGCGAAAGAAAAAAAATCTATTTCATCATCTTTGTTATTTTGTCTTTCTTTTGTTATTTCTTGATATAAATATAATTTTTTATCATTCATACTATCCCTCATCTTTGAACGATACTATAACAAAAGTATTGATAAAATACTAGTGGTAAATAATAACAAAAAAAAGAATCTACTGTGACTCTTCTTTATATTTTTTACAAGTAAAATCTAATGCTTGAATTAATGCATTTCCTGTTTCGAAATCAATAAGTTTTACTCCACTCGCAAACTTATGACCTCCTCCACCAAACTGAGAAGCAACTTCATTAATAACTGGTCCACGAGAACGTATTGATACTCGAATTACACCATTATTTTTATCTTCAGTCAAAATGGTCCATGCGATAACTTCATCGATAAAATTAAAGTTATTGATTAAATTTCCACCTGTTGCTACATCAACCTGATATTCTTTTAATATTTCATCGGTAATTTTAATATAACCTAATCCGTTTTCAGTCACTGTTAAATTACTAGCAATATAACCTTGAAATTTTATTTCTTTATATGGTCTTGTATATAAGTTTGGATATAGTTCTGAAATACGAATATTAGTATCTTCAATTAAATCTCCAACTAAATGAAATGTTTTTGGTGATGTTGTTTGAAATAAAAACCGATCAGTATCAGAAACAAGCCCCATATAAAGCGTTTCTGCTATCTCTTTATTCATGACTAATTTGGTATGATTAATTAATTCTATAATCATTTCACTTGCACTACTTGCTTCATCATGAATCCATTCATAAGTACAAAATGTTTCAATATAAGGATGATGATCAATTTTAATAGACTCTTTAAATCTACTAGCATCCACTCCATCAACTCGCTTTTTATCTGGAGTATCGGTAACGATTAAGAGTGCTTTTTCATACATATCTTCTGTGAAATGATCTAATAATCCCATATATCGAAATTTACTTGTAGGACATCCTACTGCATATACTTTTTTATTTGGAAATGTTTTCTTAATTGATTCTCTTAGTCCAATTGAACTACCTAGTGCATCTGGATCAGCACCAATATGTCTTGCGATAACAATCGTATCATATTTTTTTATCATTTGATAAATCATTTTATATTGATTTTTTCGAAACATTTTATCACTCTTCTCTGTTTTTCATTTTAACTGATATTTTTCTTAGTGTCAAATAAAAAAACAAGATAAATCTTGTTTCTTATTTTGATAATGTATAAGCATCACGGGCTATCATAACTTCTTCATCAGTTGGAATAATATATACAAGTGCACTAGAATCAGTTGTTGAAATACAAGTTTCTTCTCCACGTACATTATTTGCTTCTTCATCTAATTTAATTCCTAAGCAAGCTAATTTATCAACAATTTGTTTTCTAGTTGAAATTGAATTTTCTCCTACACCAGCAGTAAATACTAATGCATCAATACCACCTAATTCTACATAGTATTTAGCAATATATTCTACTACCCTTTTTACATACATATCTTGAGCTAAGATACATCTTTCGTTATTCTCTTTAATACCATCTTCGATATCTCTAGAATCACTACTTACACCACTAATTCCTACTAAACCACTTTTCTTATTTAATACGTTATCAATTTCATCAATGTTCATACCTGTTTTATCCATTAGATATTTAATCATAGAAGCATCGATATCTCCACTACGAGTTCCCATCATAATACCTGCATTAGGAGTAAATCCCATAGAAGTATCAACACATTTACCATTTTTAACAGCACTAATACTTCCTCCACTACCAATATGACAAGTAATAATTCTTGTATCCGTTCTACCTAAAATTTCATTCATACGTTCTGATACATATTTATGACTTGTACCATGGAATCCATATTTACGTACACCATATTCTGTATACCATTCAAATGGTACAGAATATAAATAACTTGTTTGATCCATTGTTTGATGGAATGCTGTATCAAATACTGCTACTGCTTTCGCATTTGGAATCATCTTTTGGAATGCACGAATTCCAGTAATTCCTGCTGGATTGTGAAGTGGGGCAAGTGGAATTAACTCTTCTAATTGATTCATTACTTCTTCGGTAATTACAACAGATGAATTAAATTTATCTCCACCATGAACGGTTCTATGACCAATTGCTTCAATTTCTTCTAAACTTTCTACTACATGATGATTTAATAATTCTTCTGTCAAATATTGAACAGCTACTTCATGATTAGGAAGTTCTACTTCTTTTTTTATTTTTTCTCCATTAATTTTAATTGTATAAAAACTACCATCAATTCCAATTCTTTCAAATAATCCTTGAATTAATACTTTTTCTTCTGGCATTTCATATGCTTGGAATTTAAGTGATGAACTACCACAGTTTACTGATAATACTTTCATTTTCTTCCTTCTTTCTAATAATCATATTCATCTACACTACAATTTTTAGATTGATACTCTAATAAATTTCCATCCTCTGGTATTTTATGGAAATTGTAATAAATTACACGACAAATACCACTATGTGTAACAAATAAAATCGTTTTATCCGGATATGTTTCCTTTATTTCTTTTAGCAGTGAGCCAACTCTTTGAAACAAATCCTCAATACTTTCGGCTTTTTGATACTTTTTATTGATTTTATAATTCCAATATTCATAGGAATCAATTTCATCTTTTCTTAATCCCTCAAATTCTCCATGATCACGACTACGTAATCTTTGATCATATATTTTGGGAACATTTGGTACTGCTAATTCAGCAGTTAATTTTGTCCTATTTCTAGGAGAAACAATTGCAAGATCAATTTTTTTATCTTGGAAAAAAGCACTTACTTCTTTTGCTTGTAAAATACCTGTTTCATTTAATTCTGTTTCCATATTTCCTTGCATAATACCAGTAATATTACCTTCTGTTTCTCCATGTCTAAGTACATATAATTTCATTATTTTAACTTCATTGTTGGGAATAAGATAACTTCACGAATCGTTTCGCTACCAGTTAGTAACATAACCAAACGATCAATTCCCATACCCATTCCACCTGCTGGTGGCATACCATATTCTAATGCTTCTACGAAATCCAAATCCATTTCATTTGCTTCATCATTACCAAGTTCACGTTCTTTCAATTGATTTTCAAATCTTTCATATTGATCAATTGGATCATTTAATTCTGTAAATGCATTGGCATACTCGTTACCACAAATAAACAATTCGAATCGTTCTGTAAATCTTGGATCATTTTTATCTTTACGAGCAAGTGGACTAATTTCTACTGGATGACCAAACACAAATGTTGGTTCTACAATTGTTTCTTCTACGTATTTTTCGAAGAAAGCATTAACAATATGCCCATATTTGAAATGATTTTCTACTTCAATATCATGTTCTTTTGCAAGACGAATTGCATCTTCTAATGACATATCTTGGAAGAAATCAACACCACAAGCATTTTTAATTGCTTCAACCATATGAATTCTTTTAAATCCTGGTGCTAAAGAAATATGATGACCTTTCCAATCTAATTCATAAGTACCAAGTACTGACATTGCAGCATTACTAATAATTCCTTCCGTTAAATTCATCATACCTTCTAAATCACTGTATGCTTTATATACTTCAATTGTTGTAAACTCAGGATTATGATTACGATCCATTCCTTCATTTCTAAAAAGTCTTCCAATTTCATAAACTGCATCCATTCCACCAACTAATAATCGTTTTAATGGAAGTTCTGTTGCAATTCGAAGATACATATCAATATTTAACGTATTATGGTGCGTTACAAAAGGTCTTGCTGCCGCTCCACCTAAAATCGTACCAAGTACAGGTGTTTCAACTTCTGTATAACCTAAATCATCTAAATAATGTTGAATAGAACGAATAATTTTTGGACGCATAAAAGCCACTCTTCTTGATTCTTCATTCATAATTAAATCAACATAACGACGACGGAAACGTTCTTCTGTATCAGTAAGACCATGATATTTTTCTGGTAGTGGTCTTAATGCTTTTACTAAATGTGTATACTCTGTTGCCTTTACACTAAGTTCTCCCATATCAGTACGGAATACAGTTCCTTTAATTCCGACAATATCCCCTAAATCAGCTTTCTTAAAAATTTCGTAATTTTCTTCCCCAATAACATCTTGTCTTACATAAATTTGAATTTGCCCATATTTATCTTGAATATGCATAAATCCAACTTTTCCCTTACGACGTCTTGTCATAATACGTCCCGCAATTACTACAGGAATTTCTATTTCATGTAATTGTTCTTTCGTATATTCATTATATTTTTCTTTAATTTCTTTTGAATTGGTATCAACATCAAAACGTTGCCCAAAAGGATTAATTCCACGTTCTTCTAGTTCTTTTACTTTTGCACGACGAACGAGTTCTTGTTCTGAAAATTCTCTCATACTATCACCTAATCTTTTCTATTTTTCTACTTTTACCACTTTTGTTTCACTTAAAATATCATGAATTCCGCGGTGGTCTTTTCTATATATTATCATAAATACACTAGCAATTACTAGTATAACTTGCAAAATTCCAAGTAAGAATGTCATAATAAAATATAATATTCCGGAACTTAAATATAATAATGATAAAGAAATTAATAAAAATCCTAACCCATTAATAATTAAATTACGAATAATTAAATCATTTAACATGAGTAATTCGCCATCTTTTCGCTCAACCTTTAATCCCATAATTTTTTTACCTAGTGTTCTTCCTTCAAAAAAATAAGGGATAAAAACAAAATAAATCATAATAAATACACAATTTAAAATATTAATAAACACTTTCTCACGATCTAAGTCATGAATAATATTGGCATATCTTGTTATATAACCTGAAAAACTAATTTCATGGTTTAACGCTAATTCATTAATACTATTCATTTCTAAATTCAGATTTGCTACATTAGCATTATCTTTTATTACAAAACTGAATAATAATACAATGAAACAAAATACAATAATATCAATTATATAAGCAATCATTCTGCGAATGGGTATTTCATATTTCATAATCTAAACTCCTTTTATATTCTAAAATACAATTTAAAAATTCATCTTTGGTTGTCGTCTGCATAATTTTATTTCTTACTTCTCCATTTCTAGGAAGACCTTTCAAATACCAAGATGCATGACTACGCATTTCTAATAAGCTTACTTTTTCTGGTTTTGTTTCTAATAGATAAGTAAAATGTTTCATAATCATATCTATTTTTTCCTTTATCGTTACTTCTTTCGGCTCTATACCAAAATCTAAATATTCTACACACTCCCGAATTAACCATGGATTTCCAAGTACTCCACGACCAATCATGACTGCATCACATCCTGTATATTCCATCATATGCTTAGCATCGTAACAACTTTTAATATCTCCATTTCCAATAACTGGAATAGACACAGCTTGTTTAACATCCCTAATAATATCAAGATTGACTGTACCACTATATCCCTGACTTCTGGTTCTTCCATGAACTGCAATCGCACTAGCACCTGCTTCTTCACAAATTTTTGCAATTTCTACAGCATTAATACTATTTTGATCCCATCCACTTCTAATTTTTACAGTAACAGGCACAGGTACTACTTCTACTACTGCAGCAACAATTTCTTTTACCTTTTCTGGATTTTTTAATAAGGCACTACCAGCTTGTGCTCTTAAGGCAACTTTTGGTACTGGACAACCCATATTAATATCAATAATATCCGGTTTCATCGTTTCATAAATATATTTAGCTGCAGCAACAAATGAATCTTTATCACTCCCAAATATTTGTTGTGTAATTGGTCGTTCCATCTCAGTCATATAAAGCATATCAATCGTTTTTTTACTACCGTAATAAATGGCTTTATCACTTACCATCTCCGCATAAATTAAACCGCAGCCCATTTCTTTAATAATTCTACGATAAGCACTATTGCATATTCCTGCCATTGGAGCTAGTACAACATTATTTTTTATTTTAACATTTCCTATCTGAAAGCTCATTCCATCAAACCTTTCTAATTAACTTAAAATCATTTTACTATAAAATTTACCGTGCTTAACCAGACTAATTATACTATAAAATGAGGAAAAATTACAAGAAAATTACAATAGTAAATCTACTCCCTTTGTATCAAAAAACTGATAAACACCTTGTCTTTATCAGCTTTTATCTAACAATCTCGATAAATAGTTCACATTATTTTACTAATTCATATGGGTCATTCATCATACCTGTCCCCGTCAATGTTTGATATCCCCTTAAATATATAACAGGATAAAGATTTGCTTTTTCCCCTACTAACTTCGTTTCAATTCCATGATTTCCTACAACATACATTTTTGCTTGCTTTTCTACTGGATTCATCGTCCATGCATTTTGATAAGTTGCTAAATAATTTTTATCTTTACAAACTGTTAAATTGCCAATGCACTCATTCTGTGAAGCATGAATATAATCACTAACATTGAGTAATCCAGCCCCCATACTATCTTTCCACTCTAAATTTGTTTCATAGCGAATAAGGGATTTCATATCATTGGTAATTGGATATGGAATATTACCAGTATTCCATTGAATACGTTTCTGAATAGAATTTGTTAATTCTTTTGATAACATACTTATATATGTATTTAAGTCGGTATAAGCAAGCGATTGTTCCATCATTGTTGTATTTTTATTACTCCATATCATTTCTTTAAATGGAGTAATTTTAATTACTTTTAACCCATTAGAATCAATTTTAATAATCCGCCATAATTCATTATTAAATTTTAAATAATTATTCGGATTACTTCCTTGAAATATATATTCACGATTACTAATTTTTTTCAGTTTTCCATCTCCTGGTAATGCTTCCATATTGGTTACAATAATTTCGTTTTGTTCAGATAATTTATTTTCAGTAACATTGACAGTTATTAATAATAATCCTAAATTATCATTTTGATCTGTTGCTGTATATACAATTTCATATTTACCAGGAATAGAAGTATTTAAATCTGTTGATACCTTTACTTTCACTTTTTGATTACTATTATCCGTAACAAATGGTGTTGGTATTTCGTAATTTTCTCCTAATGATACTTCTTCATCAAATCCTTTTGTTTGCCCTAATACTTGAATTTCAGGCGAGGTTGTATCAACAATTGTTACTGTATACTGATATTTATTAGTAAGATTATTCACCGGATCTTTCACTTGGTAAATAATTTCAAATTTGTCTCCTACTTCTTGAGCATCAATATAAGTAGTTGGCTTTCCGTTTTTCTTAATTTCAGGATAAGAAAGTTCTAGTTTACCTCCTCTTACACTTGTTGCTTGTAACTTTGGAAACTGATATTCTTCTACAGAATTTACTTCATAAGTAGCACTACCTTCTTTTATCACTTCAATTTTTGGTAAATACTCTTTTCCTAATTCTTCACAAGTTGATTCTTGATACTTCGCATGATACTGATTATCTTTATTTTTTCTTACCATAACACATCCGTTTAGTAATTTACCATTTCTTGGATCTTTAATTAACTCATTTTTTATTAATCCAGCTTCACTTAACTCTTTAATTGTTTTAAATCTAGCATCGCTATTATCGTTTGGTAAATCCTGATAATACTCTGTTGCCCAAGAAATTGTTGCTCGTTCCAATTCTTTTACATTTTGCTTATATAAATTTTCTTTTGAATGTTTTGTAAATAGGATGATAATTGGATAGGTAGTGACAATTAAAACGCAAACAACAACCGTTGTTGCAAGTATTTCAATCAATGAAAAACCATAACTATTCATTTTTAATTTCATAACTGCCTCCTATTCTTATCATATCCATTTTAGCATGGACAATTAAAAATTACAATTTTTTATTGTTTGTATTCCCTTTAAACAATTAAAATATTTTTTATGAAGCAATCACATATAAAAACGATTTATAAAAATAAATCGTTTATTTAAAAATCCAACCGTTTGGTACTCTTCTTTCTCCATTAGCACTATAACCACATGGCTTACTATAAGTTTCTCCATTGACAACTAAACTACTACTTGCTCCACCATCTAAATTCACTGCATTATGAACTTGATAACGCTCTAATAAAGAAATTAAATCAGCCATATTAATTCCAATACTATACCCTGGTTGTCTACCATCAATTACAATAAATAATACAATCCCATCTTTTCTTTGTGCTAAAACAGTTCTTGGTGCTAATCCCCAGCCACCATTTCCTTTCACAATTGCTGACTTACCATTAACCATCAAAAATGGGCCAAATTCTACAGCATCACGCATTCCTTGTTTAATTGCTTCTTCTGGAGTTGCACGTGTTAATACTAAAATATTATCTTGATTAAAACCAGCAAGTCCTCCACCATATCCGGTTGCACTTCCACGCCAAATAATCTTTCCATCCTTGATAACGGTACCAGTTGGCTCGCCACCATTTCCATATTCATTCGGATCTAAAAAACCACTAGCATTAATTCCTAAAATTGCATGATTATCTTTTACAATGTTTCGTAAAAACGATCCCATACTACCTAAATCTGGTGTAATTCCTAATTTAATTCTCGATGGATCATAAATAACACCCATATATCCTTTATAAGTACTTCCGGAAAGTTCTATAATTTTATAATCAGGATGCTCTGGATCTCTTTTTAAAATCTGTTCTTCATAAATAGAACCATAAGAATCTTGTTCCGATGAAGCTTTTACAACAATATCTGCTGTATTGGTATTTTCTTGTGCTTCTTCCGTATAATTTTTAGACAAGGTATTATTAATCATATCTTCTGTATAAAGTGTTCTAGCTAAATACTTATGTTCCATCGTTGTCATCGCTGTTGTAATTAACAAATCACGAAAATAAGAAACAGGACCATAGGTAAAAAAGAAACATATCACAATTAAAAAATCGGCAACCAATAATGTTATTGTTAATTTCTTATATTTTTTCATTTTCTACACTCCTAACTGATAAGGCTTTTCTTTTGAACCGTTTCCTGTTATCTTTAATGATCCATTTAAATAAAATACTGGCCTAATTCCTTTTTCTTTTGTCACAACATCAGCATAATATTTTCCATTTTCTATAGAAATAATCATTTCATCTTCAACACTTGCTGGAGTCAAAGTATAAATTCCAGTAATATCTCCAATAAAATAATCTCCTACCTGTGGTAAGGCAACATTGGCAATCGTTTTATTTTGATAAATAGACAAATAAGAACTATCATAAGTATTCGAATAACTTCCTGTATAAAAAGTTCCTGGTTGAATCCACTCTGAATTTTGATAATAACTAGTATAATCCTGATTCAATTGATATGCAAGCGTCCCATAATTTTGAGAATCATAATAAACACTTCCGTCACTAAATACTTCTTCAGAAGGAAGTTGTGACATACCAATTACTTTTACATTTTCATTTTCTTTTCCAATTACTCGGTATAATCCTCCACTATATTGAACATATTCCCCAATATTAGTATCTTTTAATTGTGTTTTTGTAATAGATTCAATTTGATATGGTTCTTCTTTAGTTCCTGTTCCTTGATACAAGATTGTATTAGCAGATAATGTAATAACAGGTCTTACTCCATTCCCTGTATTACTTACTTCTACACTTGCAACTGTACCATCATTTTGAATTACCCATACGTTTTTAGAAGAATCCATAGAATTTGTATAAAAAGAAGTACCTTGATTTAAATAGCTATTCTTCCCACCTGATTTATCATAATCACTCAATGATAACAATCCAACTTTTACAGTTTCTGACTTTTTACAAGTTACTTGATTTGGCTTTTTCACGATATCACTACAAAGTTTGGTATCTACAATCATTTTATCATTCTGATTTAAATTTTGATAAAAAATTCCTGTGTGCGCTTCTGTTAACGGATTTAACCATTTATAAATATCAGAATTTTTATATTCTGTACCATGATGAGAAAGCATGGTAATAACTTCATCTGTTACTAATTTTATATTTTTATTTTCATCAATTCCTATAATTCTCCATAATAATCCAGAATAAGATACATAATTATTTTTTACTTTTCCCCGATACCAATAAGAATCTTTATCATGATATAACCCATTACCAGTTGTTACAATATTTTTTTCTAAGGTTAATGTATCAACTAAATTGTTTGTATCAGCTTGTTCTTTATGCTCTAACTGATAATAATAATACATTCGATAAGAATAATATCCTATTAATAATAAAATCCAAGCAATATTGATTCCTATAATTCCATAAAATAATTTTTTCTTAATACTCTTCTTTAATCTTCGTTTCTTTTTTGTCACAACATCACTACTTTTCTATTAATATTTTACCTGTCATATCTTTTGGAACTGGTAAATTAAGTAAAGCTAACAAAGTAGGTGCCACATCGCCTAACTTTCCATCTTTTAGTGTAATATTATTTCTTGTGATAATAAATGGTACTTTATTCGTTGAATGACTAGTAATGATATGATTTTCTTGATCTAGCATCACATCACAATTTCCATGGTCAGCAAGTACTACAAGCGTCCCATTTAACATTTGAACTTTATCAATCAATTTTCCAAGGCAAATATCCACAGCTTCTACTGCCTTTACAGTAGCATCAAATACACCAGTATGACCTACCATATCTCCATTGGCATAATTTAAGATAACTACATCATACTTATTTTGATCTAATTCATGGAGTAATCTATCGGTAATTTCATAGGCACTCATCTCTGGTTTTAAATCATAAGTTGCTACTTTAGGAGATGGAACTAATATTCTATCACATCCTGGAAGTTCTCTTTCTAACCCACCATCAAAAAAATAAGTAACATGTGCATACTTTTCCGTTTCTGCAATTCTAAGTTGTGTTTTTCCTTGCTTACTAAGATATTCCCCAAGTGTATTTTCTAACGTTTGTAATTGATAAGCATTCGTACAAATTACTTCATCACTTACTGGCATCATTGTTACTAATTTTAAGTCTGGAATCATCGATCTTGAAAAACCAGTAAAATTGGAGTTTGTAAAAGCACTAAATAATTCTCTCAAACGATCTGGTCTAAAATTAAAGCAAATCATGCCATCATGTTCACCAACAATTCCTTTACAATCTAATAACACTGGTTTGACAAATTCATCTGATACCCCTAACTCATAACTTTGTGCGATTGCATCTGTTGTTTGTAAATCTGTTTGATACTTTGTAGTAGTCATATTTTGATAGGCATATTCCACTCTATCCCAACGATTATCACGATCCATCGCATAGAATCTACCGGCTAAAGTAGCAATCTTTCCAATTCCTACTTCATTTAATTTTTCTTCTAATTGTTTGATAAACTGATCTGCTACTTGTGGTAACGTATCTCTTCCATCTAAGAAAGCGTGAATATACACTTCTTTTACATCTTGTTCTTTTGCCATATCAATTAGTGCAAATAAATGATTGATATGAGAATGAATTCCTCCATCACTTACTAGTCCACATAAATGTAACTTAGAATGATGCTTTTTAACATGATTCATAACGTTTAATAATTCTTCATTCTTAAAAAAAGTTTTTTCTTCAATATGTTTATTAATTAATTCCAGTGGCTGATAAACAATTCTACCAGCACCAATATTCATATGTCCTACTTCACTGTTTCCCATTTGTCCAAAAGGAAGTCCAACTAATTTTCCACTGGCTTCTAATAAACTATGTGGATAATGACTCCACAATCTATCAAAATTAGGAGTATTCGCTTTCATAAAAGCATTTCCATGCTCTTCTTTTGTTATTCCTACTCCATCTAAAATACATAATACTAACGGTTTCATTTCTTCACTCTCCTAGCATATAATATCATTTTACCATAGAATTTATTTTTTATAAACAAAAAAACTAGATATCTTATCTAGTTATACACCAACTTTTTGAAATTCTAATTTTAACTTATCAGCAATTGTTACAATAAATTCAGAATTGGTAGGTTTTGCTTTATCAATATCTACACTATTACCAAAGATTTCTTCCATTAAATCCCAGTTAGCACGATTCCAACTTACTTCAATTGCATGACGAATTGCTCTTTCTACTCTAGATACCGTTGTTTCAAATCGAAGTGCTAATTCGGGATACAACTCTTTGGTAATTCCACCAATTGTCTCAGGATGGTCATAAATAATCCCAATCGCTTCTCGAATATATTGATATCCTTTAATATGAGATGGAATTCCCAGTTCATGTAAAATTTTTGTAATAGAAATTTGTAAATTATTATAGTGAATATCAATATTCTTTTTTTCTCCTTTTCCACTATTACAAAGATTTAAAATTCTATCTTCTAAATCATTTAACTCAAATGGTTTTAAAATAAAATAATTTACTCCGTATTCTGATACTTCACGAATTACATCACTTGCATTGTAACTGGTTGCAACAATTACTTTTGCTTGAATCTTTCTTTTCTTCATCTCTTTTAACACATAGAGTCCATCTTTATTAGGCATAATAAGATCTAGAACAATGACATCGTAATTACCATGTTCTTTTTCGATTACTTTCATTCCTTCTAATCCATCATTCGCAGTATATGCGATATGAATACTACTGTTACTACAAAAATACTCCTTAACCATATTAATTAAATTAATATTGTCATCAATCATTAAAACATTTATTTTTTTCATCCTCTTTATCCTTTCTTGTAGTACTGCTATCCTGTGTCTTTATTATATAAAAATATCTATTTTTTTACTAGAGTAAATATTAGCTAATTTTGTCGAATTAAAATTAAAAAAGAAGTTGTTAATGGTTTACAACTTCTAATATTTTTTCTATTTCTTTTGTTTTTACACTAGCACTTCCAATTAAATATCCATCGATAGAAGTAATTTGTTCTAATTGTTCTATATTTTTAGAACTAACACTTCCCCCGTATAATACAGGAACATTTGTTGATTGAAATACTTCTTGTAATATCTTTTTAATCTCTATTGCTATCTTTTCTATCTCTAAATTCGTTGGAATCTTTCCTGTTCCAATCGCCCAAATAGGTTCATAAGCAATCACAGTTTTATTAATTTCTTCTAAGGAAAGTCCCGTTAAACAATCAATTAACTGCGTTCTTAAAATAGATAAGGTTTTACCTGCATTATATTCTTCCAATGTTTCTCCAATACAAACAATAGGTACCATATGATGATCAAGTGCACGTTTCATTTTTTGGTGTACCTCTTCATTAATTTCACCAAAATACATGCGACGTTCACTATGTCCAACAATCGTATAAGCTACTCCTAATGATGCAAGTTGCTCTGCACTAATTTCTCCAGTATACGCCCCTAAAGTAGTTGCGCTTATATTTTGTGCCCCAACTTGAAAAGGATACCCTAAAAAATAGGGAATATAAATGGAAGATGGACAAAATACTACTTGCTCGTTCATATTTTTTAAATTTAACTTTTGCAAATATTCTTTTACATCTCCAGATGTCATATACATCTTCATGTTTCCTATAATTAATTTCTTTTTATCCACGAAAACTCCTTCTTACATTATTTTTTAATCTTCCAATAAAACTCTTTTGTTTCTTTTCAATTTTTTGTTGATAACGATCTCCCAAGGCTGTTTTATAAACATCTAATACCTTTTCAGCAAAATACTTAGATGAATGAGACTCTGCAGTAATTCGTGCTTGTTTACTTAAATAATCAAGCTTATTTTTATCCTCCATTAAATTTCGTACCAACTTTTTATATTGCCTTTTATTTGCAAATAAGTACCCATTTAAATCATTTACAATAACCATTTGAAAAGCATCATCATCTACTGCTAAAACTGGTTTTGACGCCGCCATTGCTTCAATAACAGTTAATCCTTGTGTTTCTGTTTTAGAAGCAGTTGCAAAAATAGAAGCTAACATATAGTATTTTGGTACTTCTTTCCAAGGAACTTTACCAGTCATAATAACATGATTTTGTAGACGAAATTTACGAACTAAACTTTCAAATTTCTCTTTATCTGGGCCATCACCAACAATCAGCAATTTACAATTTGGATTGGTACGAACTAAACTTGCTTGTGCTTCAATTAATAAATCAACACTTTTCTCTTCACCTAAACGCCCCACGAATAGAATAACAAAATCATCTTTCTTAATCCCAAATCGATGTCTTAATTCATCAATTTCTGGCTTCTTAAATTGCTCTTTATAAAAACGTTCCACTTCAATCCCAGTTGGCACAATATGAACATTACGATCAACTTTATATTTTTCTTTAAATAAATCATAAGTTTTTTTTGTTGGAACAATCAGTTCTGTTGCTGTTTTATCACAATAAAATTTAGTTAAATATTCAACAATTTTCTTACTAGAACGGTTAAAATATCCTTTTGTAATATAATGTACATAATCTTCATACATCGTATGATAAGTATGAACCAAAGGAATATCAAATTGTTTTGCCAATAAGCGGGCAAAGGTTCCAACTCCAAACTCTGTATGAGAATGAATAATATCTAAATTCCATTTTCTAATTTTTTCAATCGCACGCAATGGATAAATTCCCGTTAAACGATAATCATAAATACCAATGGGAATTCCAGGAATACGAATTATTTTATCTTCATTTTGATATTTCAATCGATCAGCATTTACAGTTACAATAAATACCTCATGTCCCTGTTTCTCTAATGCCGTTTTTAACATAGCAATACTTGTTGACACTCCATTAATATATGGTGGATATGTATCTGTAAATAATCCTATTCTCATATTATTTCTTTCCTTTCATGTTTAATGTAATTGCTCCAGCGAACATTCCTAAATAATAAGTGAAAAAGCGCCAAATCAACATACTTGCTTTTAAAGTGGAACCTCCTAAAAAATTACCAAAAAATGCTACATAACCATATTCTAGACCACCTGTTCCACCAGGAATTGGAACAAATGAGCCAATTAACATAACATATGCACTTGTAATAATTGTCTCAATTCCATTAATACTCGTATAATCACCCATACTATAAATAACAGTAAGTGGAACTAAATATAAACAAATTAATGCTAAAATATTTCTTCCTACTGCTGATATAAAATATTTTTTATCTGAAATCAATACTTTTGCACCCTTATGAAAACGATTAAAATAAGATTCCCATTGTTTTTTCTTAGCCTCTGAATCTTTTATTAATCGCAATTTTGTAAGAATGTGAATTACAAAATGTAATAACTTTCGATTAATCTTTCTGCCAAAAGAAATCACAAACAATCCTACAATAACCAAAAAATTCATAATAAAACCAATCGTTACTAAATTTTTCAAAATTTCTATTTCTTTATAAAAGTGACAAAAATAATTTGCAATTAATGCAACACAACCTAATATAACTAAAGCAATTTGATATAAAATAAAATTTTGAATAATAATATTCGTTGCTTCCGGAATTCTTACACCATTTTTTTTCAGCATATAAACTTGAAAGGGTTGACCACCTGTCGCAAATGGAGTAACTGCATTAAAAAATTGTGTTGTAATTGTTAATTTAATCGATTTTTTTAATGTATATTCTGGCACAACTCGTTGTATTAATTTAAAAAAATCAATACTACGTAAAAAGAAATAAGATGCCATCAAGAAAAAACTTACGAATAGCCAAAAAGGATTTGCAGTTAATATTTGCTCAATTACTGCATCAAAATCATCCTTTAACGAAAAGAATAATACTACCATCGTAATCACAATTAATATTGCAATATTTAGCTTTTGATTTAACTTTTCTTTCTTCATATTTTCTCCCCCTGGCATCTGATTTATTTATCATTAATAATATCAATTCCTGGTAATACCTTTCCTTCCAATAATTCTAAGGAAGCTCCACCACCAGTTGAAATATGAGACATCTTTTCACGATACCCAAGTCCAATGACTGCCCCTGCCGTATCTCCACCACCAATAATGGTAGTCGCTACAGCCTTACTAATGATGTCACATAGAGCCTTCGTACCATGACAAAATGAATTTAATTCACTCATTCCTACTGTTCCATTCCATACAATCGTTGCACTATCACTTAAGTATGTTTCATATAACTCTATCGTTTTATTTCCTAAATCTAAAACAATATCGTCTGCTTCAATTTCATCTAACCCAGATTTTTTAACTGGTACAGTATCACTCATTTCTTTTGCTGATACTACATCTACTGGTAAAATAATTTTATCTGGATGTTCTTTTAACATTTTAAGACAAAAATCTAATGACTCATTATCCACTAGTGACTTTCCAAGTTCGTATCCTTGTGCTTTTAAAAAGGTATTCGCAATTCCTCCTCCTAATAAGATTGTATCGGCTTTTTTTACTAAATTTTCAATTACACCAATCTTATCACTTACTTTAGCACCACCTAAAATAACAACAAAAGGATGCTCTGGATTTTCTAAGGTTTTTCCCATAACATTTAACTCTTTTTCAATTAAAAAACCTACTCCACTTGGTAAATGACTAGCAATTCCCACATTAGAAGCATGAGCTCTATGACTTGTTCCAAAAGCATCGTTAATATAAATATCACCTAAACTCGCCCAGTAAGCACCTAGCTGTTCATTATTTTTACTTTCATACTTACCATCTACATCTTCAAAACGAGTATTTTCCATAAGTAATACTTCACCTGGATTCATTTCTTTAATACTCGTTTCTAAAATTTTTCCATGTGGTGTATTCACAAATTTAATTGGCATATTAAGAAGATTAGCCAATTCCTCTGCTACTGGTTTTAATGTTTTTGTTTTCTTATCTTCTTCTGTCTTAACTCTTCCTAAATGCGACATTAATACTACCTTTGCATTATGGTCAATCGCATATTGAATTGTTTCTAAACTACTTACAATTCGATTATTATCTGTAATTATACCATCTTTCATTGGTACATTAAAATCACAACGAATTAATACCGTTTTATTATCTAAATCATAATCACGTATTGTCTTTTTCATATATTCCTCCATCTATCCTTGAAACGTATAAGTTAAAGTTTTATCACTATTTACTGTTACTTTTACTGTCATACTATCTGTAATTTTTGTTCCATCTGGCTTATCAGGAACACTTTGTATCAAATTTTCATCTTTCAAAGTTCCAATTGTAACAGTAGCCGTTTGTCCTACTGTATTTAATGGATACATATCACGATTACTTTCCACATATGTCTCAGCAGCTAATTCTACTGTCGTAAGAAACTGTTCATATTCTTTTTCACCATTTTTTTTCAAATTTTTCGTAATTGCTGGAAGGCCAATTGCCATAATAATAGAAATAATAATAAACACTGCTAACATTTCAATTAAAGTAAATCCCTTTTGATTCATTTTATCACCCATATTCTATCTCTATTTTATACCATTTTTCTATTGTTTGCAACGAATATGACAAAAAAGTAATATGTTCCCGCAATACAATAAAAGAAACATGGAAATACATGTCTCTTTTATATCTTTAGATTAATTACATTTTATATTTTTACTATATTATTGAAGTAATGATTTTGAAATGGTGACAACAGGTCGCACCCCAATTTTAATACCCACATTTACACGCGTTTCAGGAGAACTAAAAAGAGCTCCACTATCAGCAACAACACCTGAGCCTATAACAACCCATGCATAATCTTGATTCAAAATAGAAGGGGTACCTGTAAAATAACCAAGTGTACTATCATCATCAATACTACATCCATATTCTGTACATCCATCTGTATAATCAAACAACCATTTATATTTTGCTTCTCCTGGTTGTGGAAAAGTTGGCATGGTTCCAGATTCTGTATCAAATGTTGGATCCTCCAACCAAAATATTTTATCTTTTCCTGATACTGTTGCATCAAACTCGGTATTCCCAGTAATTTTTGCTATCTCATTGGCTTCGATTAATCGTGCTGTGCTTTTAACATCGT
>CALVJW010000015.1 GCA_944332435.1 uncultured Bacilli bacterium
CCTTTCTTATTAATTGTTTAGGGTATAACTCAATTATAAGACTTAAGTCACTTTTTTTATATAGAAATGTTTCACATTTATTGTATAATTACACTAATTTTTTTATTATTTTTGAAGTGGAGTGAAGAGTCGTTAAAAATATGGTATACTATTTAGTGAGTAGGATAAGTGGAAGATTTTATAAACCAGTATAAAACAGAACTAATAGAAGGATGGTTTATCACTTATAAACTAGTAAATTATTTAAAAATTAGGGGAGTAATAATATGAGATTAACAAGCGAAAAAGCATTAGAAATGTTAAAATTTTTTAAAAATCAAGGGAAAGATACTGGTGGAATCTCTCATCCTATTTGTGATGGCGATAAAATGATTAAAGTTGGAAAAAAAGAAAACAATATCGATTATTATGAAAGAAGATCAAGCTATGGAATAGTACAAAATAATGATGGAAAAATAGCCGTAGTATATCATGAAAATTGGGGATTAATTTTTCCTGGTGGTAAAATGGAATTAGGAGAAACTTCCGATGAGACAATTAAAAGAGAAAGCTTGGAAGAAATTGGGTATCAAGTGGATAAATTAAAATATTATGCTACAACAGATTCGTATTATAAAGTAGACGTTAAAAAAAAGGGAATTGTATATTGTCATAATGTTGCAGATTTTTATATTGGAATAATAAAAGATAAAATTCAAGAACCTATAGAATTAGATACAAGTATTAGATGGTATTTTCCAAATGAATTATTGGGAAAAATGAAATTAGAGTTTCAAAATATAATTTTAGAAAAACTATATAATGAAAAGAGATTATAAAGACAATTTGTATTTGATAGAATGATAACTGTGGAAAATTAAGCAATTGGTTGAATCTAATGATAAAATAGAAAACTTTGTTTGGCAAAAATAGCAAATAATTATTATTTATTTGCTATTTTTTTAGTTGAAAAAAGGAATATAGAAATGGATATGAG
This sequence comes from uncultured Bacilli bacterium, assembly GCA_944332435.1. Lineage (GTDB taxonomy): Bacteria > Bacillota_I > Bacilli_A > RF39 > UBA660 > MGBC107952. The sequence continues at coordinate 977 of CALVJW010000015.1, forward strand.
TGCTGTATAGATTACCTAATTTAGTAAAAGTCATAAATATCAATTGCTATTATATATGGATAGTACTGCAATAAAGTAATAAAAATCGATGGTATTATAATAAAAAGAATGTTTTTCATATTAAATTTTAACTAATAGTTGAAATTATTACTACACGGGATTGACTTTATGGTATAATTTAGGTAGAAGAGAATAAAGAAGGGGAATATCAATTTAGGAGGTAAAAGATGGAACAAACAAAAATTAAAATTGGTATTTTGCCTAACCATTTTTTAAAGGAAGATGGAACTTTTGACACAGATGAGGCAATAAAATTATCTGGAAAAATTGCAGGGGTGTGCTATGATAAGGAAGGATTTGCTCACTTGGAAAATGAGCCAGAAGAAAAGACAATGCGTAGAGTTAATATGACATTAAATAATGGACATCATAGTGTTTATGATCATGTTTTAATAAATTTTAATATGCAAAACGTACCTAAAATTTTAGCAATGGTACTTAATAATGAACACCAATATACAACAAGTGAAAAATCAGCAAGATATACACCAGTTATTAGACAAGAAGGCTCAATTATTACTGAAAATGAAGAAAGACTTTATAATAAATGGCTAGACATATTTAAAATTAAAATTAAATCACAATATGGAAATATCTATAATGATGCGAAAATAAAAAAATTAGCACAAGAAAATGCTAGATATTTAGTGACAGTATTTATGCCAACTCAAATGATTTATTCAACTTCTTTAAGACAAATCAATTATATTGCTTCTTGGATGTTAGAGTATATAAATACCTATGAAAAGATGCCTAGTGATTTTGAATCAAAATTAATTTCGAGTATGAAAGAATTTATCAATGAATTAAATAAGTTAAATGTTCTTATACTACAATTAATGCAAAATGATAAGCATCGAACTTTATCTTTATTCGGTCACTCGCTAAATGATAAAGAAGAATATTTTGGTGATGTTTATTCAACTACTTATAAAGGTACATTTGCACAGCTTGCTCAAGCCCATCGACATAGAACGTTAGACTATCAAATGGAATTGTTAGATAAAAAAGAGTATTTTGTACCACCAATTATTACAGATGATCAAATGTTAGTTGATGAGTGGTTTGGAGATATGCAAACTGTTAAAGGTGTTACTCCACAAGGAGAACTTGTTATAATTAACGAAGTTGGAAAATATGATGATTTTATTTTAAAATGTAAAGAAAGACTATGTTCAGCTTCTCAGCTTGAGGTAATGCAACAAACAAGAAAAACTTTATTAAAATATAAAAAAGCGTTAGAAATTGCAAATAGTCCATTGGCTCAGGATATTGAAAAATATTCTCATGGAGCAAGATGTACTTTTCCTGATTTCAATTGTCCAGCCTCTTGTAATTTTAAAGAAGGGATAACGCTAGTTAGAAAGATTTAATTATGGAAAGAAGAAAGTTAATTGTTGTTGAAGGTGCTTGTGATGGAATAGGTAAAACGACACAATTTCATATGTTGCGTGATAGATTTATGCAAGAAGGAGAACAAATAGTGTGTCACCATTTTCCATCTTATGGAACATATCAAGGTGCACCTGTTGAGAATTATTTAAATGGAGCATTTGGTCAAGTTGACGAATTATCGCCATACTTTATTAATTCTTTGTATGCAATTGATAGAGGAATTACATGGCATGCTAATTTAAAACAATTATATGAACAAGGAAAAACAATTTTATTAGATAGATATACTACATCTAGTTTAATTTATCAATCTGCATTAATTGAGAATATTGAAGAAAAACTGAAATTTATAGACTATGTTATTGATTTTGAATATAATAAAATTGGCATTAAAGAACCAGAACAAGTTATTTTTTTACACGCACCTTTTGATATGGTTGCCGAAATAAGAAATGCCAGAAGACAAAATGATGGAGTTGTTAATGACATTTACGAGAGAGATTTAGAATTGATGAGAAGAGTGTATGAAAGTGCTATGTTTATTGCAGATTATCTTTCTTGGGATAAAGTACAATGTAATGATGGTAACAAGATGAGAACAATAGATAGTATACATGAAGAGATGTATAGCTTGGTAAAGAGAAAAATAAGAAAGAGTAATTAACATATATCGTTTTTACTTCATTTAATGATTGCATGAAAATAGCAAAAAAATAAGGTTAAGTAAACAGCAATAAGGCATTAGGGGGAGAAGGTATAATGTTAGAATTGTCAAAGATGAATGAAGAAGAACGTTATCAGGCTGTAAGTGAGATGACGGAGGAAAAATTATTGATTGTTTAGAGAATAAAGAAGCAACTATAAATGATATATATCATGGTGAATATCATATAGGATCATCAAAAGATGGTGTATTTCATATTGCTTCTGATGATAATTACCATTATGTCAAAATATATGAAGCAGTAACATCTCAAAATTGTGTAGCAGGAAATGAATATGAGGGAATTATTGAGTGTTTCCAACTTATAAATGAAACTCTAAAAAAGGAACAAGAATTGAAAAATCAAGGAAATATTAAAGCATTAGTTAGAAGAAGATAGGCAGGATTAATTTAATAATGAAATACCCACTATAATATAACTTACTGTTGAATTGGAAGATAAGGGTATTTGGATAGTGAATAAAAAATAGAAAGCAATGGAAAATGAGGACTATTATCCTCATTTTTTCAACATATTTATTTAAAGTACTGATAATGGAATCCTAATTCTTTATAAATTTCTGATGCTCTGGGTAAATTTAGTATTCTAGCAAATACTAAATTATATAATTCATCAAACAAGAAAATAAAACAGAGTGTATAGCTGAATATTAAAAATTTCTTTTTGTCCATCTTTTTTGCAAGATAAAAGCAAGAAGGAACAATCACATAAATAAGTAATAAACTAGATATTCCAAAAATAAGAACGCTTCTTAAACATACATAACCATTAATACTTCCAAAACTTAAAATTTCTGTGTTATAATCCCAACATTTTACATGCATTATATGTTCCATAATCCATCCACCCATATATTCAAGAATACCAGTAGTAATGATACTGATAAAAAAAACAGACATTGGTTTTTTTCTTTTGGGATAAGCTAGAAAAAATATTAAAATTGCACCAATTGCATAAATATTAATCCATGGTAAAAAGTTCCCACCTCGCCAAAATATATCTGTCATACCACTGTTAAAATAATAAAAGATAACTTCATATAAAAAGCCAAAGATTCCGGCAATTACAATGATAAGACATAAGATGGCTAACATTGTACTTTTGTCGAATGTGTGTGTGTGATTTAAATAATTTTTATATTGTTCTTTCATACTTCATACTTCCGTTCTAATTTGTTATTATTATTTTAACAAAAATATGAAGAAATTTTAATACATTTTTATAAATAAAAAAATAATCATAGTGTAAAAATTGAATTTATGATAAAATATTTCAGTAATGTGATATCGAATTAAAAAAGCGATGTTCTTTTTAAGGAGTTGTTAACTATGCAAAAAGATAATAAATTTTCATTTGAAATTACAAAAAAGATTCCAGGTAAACTAGGGCGAGCTGGGATTATTCATACCCCCCATGGTGACATAAAAACACCGGCTTTTATGTGTGTAGGAACGAATGGTGAAGTTCGATTTTTATCAATGGATGATTTAAGAAGTGTCCAAGCACAGGCGATGTTAAGTAATGGTTATCACTTGAGAAATCAATCGTTTGAAATTGCTGAACAAGGCGGTTTAGCAAAATGGTCAGGCTGGAATGGGCCAACTCTTACTGATTCTGGAGGATTTCAAGTAATGTCACTTGGATCTGGTCTTGGGAAAGTAGTAAGTATGGAGCGGGAAAAAGAAGTAATTAATACTGACTCTAAGGATAGATTAGCTCATGTAACTGAAGATGGTGTTCGTTTTTATGACCCATTTATGAAACGAGAAGATTTTATTGGTCCTGAAGAATCTATGCAGATTCAATGTCGTATTGGTGCAGATGTTCATATGGCATTTGATGAATTAACTTCACTTGCAGATAGTTATGAATATAATGTAGAAGCTCTAGCACGTACGGAACGTTGGGCAAAACGTAGTTTAGAAGAGCATAAAAAACATTGTTATGACCTTGGATATTATCAAGCATTATATGGGGTATTACAAGGTGGACGTTGGGAAGATTTGCGTCGTTCTACGGCTAAAAAGTTAGCAAAAATGGATTTTGATGGTTATGGTTTAGGAGGTGCCTTTCTAAAAGAAGATCTTGGCGAAATCTTAAAATGGTGTTGTGAAGAACTTCCAGATGAAAAGCCACGTCATTTATTAGGACTTTCTCGACCTGATGATATTTTAATTGGAGTTGAAATGGGAGCTGATACATTTGACTGTGTAGCCCCAACAAGAGAAGCTAGACATGGGAGAATCTATACAAGATATGGAAATATCAAATTATCAAAATATAAAGAGAGCCAAGAACTACTTGATAAGGACTGTGATTGTCCAACTTGCAAAGCAGGGTGGACACGTAGTGATTTATGTAAGTTGATGAAATCTAAAGATAGAGAAGAAACGGCAAAATACTTTAATCTTTCTTCTATTCATAATCTTCGCTTTATTTTACGATTAACAGAAGAAGTGCGAGAAGCTATTATAAATGATACTTTTGAAGAATATAAAGCTGCCTTTCTTAAAAATTATTATGGTGAAAAATAAATGATAAATTAGCGAAAAGGAATATGATAAATGATATTCCTTTTATATTGCAGTTAATAGAGTCAATTAGTTATTGTAAAAAAATATGTTAAAAAATAGGATTTCGAGTGTAATATAAAATTAACGATTATGTGATTACTAGAAATGTCTTGCTAATTGAAATAATCTATTATATACTTATTATACTAAGTAGAATAGCGAGGGTATATAAGATGAAAAAAAAGAATCATGGATTTACCTTAATTGAATTATTAGCAGTAATTGTTATACTAGCAGTCATTGCACTCATCATAGTTCCATTGGTAATGTCAACTATTAATGACGCCAAAAAGAGTTCTTTTCGTGATAGTGCCTATGGTATTATTGAATCTGCATATCAATATGTTACGATTAAAAGAACCAAGGATTATGATGCTAAACTAGAGGAGAAGATTGAGTTACCAGATCATTCAAAAATAAATCATAAAGGGACAGAACCAGAGGGTGGAACAATATGGATATCGGAAGAAGGGAATATTGCTTTGGTTATGTACAATGATAAGTATTGTGCAATTAAAGAAATAAACCATAGTGATGTTGTAGTTCAAAACTATAGTAAAAACACGTGTAAATTAAAAGAAGAAATTGAAGACCCTATTAAGGTTAAAACATCGGTAGAATTATATAATGAAAATCAATATGCAAGCATTAAAGCAGAAATTAAGTCAACTTCGCCAATTAAGACTGTCAAATATATGAAGGGGCAAGTAGAAGAAACCGTGATTGCAAAAGAAGGAACAGAAATGCATCTTTCCAATAATCATTATGTAGTAAATGATATTGCAACTAATGGATATTATACAATTTTTGTGGAAGATACCAAAGGAAATACCATTAGCAATTTTCTTATTGTAGAAGGAATCGTTGTACTAGAAGGAAACTTTGAAGATCGCTATGTAAATGGTAGCTTTGGAGAACTTAACCAAGATTGGGGAAAATGGGAAAGAACATTAAATATTGAAACAAAAAATGGCGTTAAAATTATTGATGCTCGATATACTAAGAAGTATAAATATGATTCCATTACTGATTTTGAAACAAATCAAAACTTTGGTGAAAAAATTAATTTCGATGAAACCAAATTAAATTATAGCGTTTCAGGAGTATGGCTTCAATGTGTTACCATTTATGTAAAATATGAGTATCAAGAAGAAGTTGAACCTGGAGTATTTGAAAAAAAATATGCCTCTAAATTATATAAATCTAGATTTAGTAATATATTTCAATAATGAATGATATTAAGTAACGTGTTCTTTGTTATTATCATATATCAGAGCAATAACTATGTTGAATAAAAAAATAAGTTTATAACTATTGCCTTAGTCCAATATTGCTTGCTTGTTTTTATGTTGTATACTATAATGAAATATGTATACTAAGGGGAGCTAATATGAGAACATTAGATTATATTTTATGTGATGATAATATTGTTTTTTTAGATAAACTTAAAAAGTTAATAGATGATTATAATTTTAAGTATAATGCGAATGCTTATGTACATACTTTTACTAATTATGGGAAAGAATTTTATGAAAAAATGCATGAAGCATCCCCACAAAAAGTTTATATATCAGATATTGAGACACCTTCTAAATCAGGATTGGATGTTGCAAGAGAAATTAGAAAATTTGATTATCACAGTATTATTATTTTTATATCAACACATAGTGATATGGCACGTAATATTTCTATGGACTTATTAAATGTGTTAACTTTTATTCCAAAATTTGATGATTTCGAAAGAAGAATATTACTTGCAATCAATAAAGTACAAGAGATGATGAAAAGTAAAAATAAATTTTTCTTTAAAGAAAAAGAAACCACATATTATATTCACTATGATGAAATTTTGTATATTACTTATGACTCGAATATTCGCAAGAGTATTATCGTTACAAATGATTATACTTATGAAGCACCAATATCACTAAAAACTTGCTATCAAAGGTTGAATCATGAATTTAAGTACTCTCATCGTTCATGTATTGTGAATAAGAACAGAATTAAGGAAAGTACAAAAGAACAGATTGTGTTTGATAATTGTAAAAAAATTGATTTGATATCTGATATGTTTTATGAAAAAGAGAAAGTGTATTAATTAATCATTTTCTTTTTTTATGTTAGAAAAAGAATCTTTCAAGCACTAAGAAAATGATTCATGTATTTGATGATGGCATTTATGATAAATTTAGCATATTTTGTCAATATTTCTTATAAAATAGATATGTTGTTTTATAAGTAGAAGGAGAAAAATATGTTAAGAGAATTAGAAATAGATAAAGAAAACGAACAAATTTTACGATTAATTAGTAGAAGAGAGGTAAGAAGAAGAAATAATATTTTATTTTCTTTAGCAACAGAATATGGTGTTAGCAATTTAACGGTATTTAATAATTATGGCTATCAAGGATTATATCAAGAGTCAGTAAATCAAATAAAGCATAGGAAAAAGATTATGTATTCAGATAATATTTTGGATTATATGGAAAGCGAAGAATTAATCGCCAATTTATTTCGTATTTTACAAACAACGGCGATTTTAAAAAGAAAAATTCCATCAAATTGGAATTATGCATGCCAAACTCATTTCTATGTTGGAAAGAAGATTCGTGAGTTAATAATTGAGCTTGGTGGGGAATTACCAGAGAATATGCCAACACCAACATTATCAATTGAAGCATTAGAAAAAGAATTTATGTTATAAAAAAAAGCCTAAACGGCTTTAGATACATATTTGGTGTCCTGTACAAGATTCGAACTTGTGACCCTTTGATTAAAAGTCAAATGCTCTACCTACTGAGCTAACAGGACAAATAAAAAGGTGGTTTCCTTTTTTTCTTTGATATCATAACATAGAAAAAAAGGAATTACAACCTTTTTTTAGTTATTTTTATATTTTTTCCAATCTTGATAGCATAAAATACTAAAACCAATGATTCCAAGAACTGATACTAAGCATCCAATATTTAAAAAAGGGGAATGATAGGTAATTTCAATTTTATGTTTTCCTTTGGTAATAGGAAATCCTAAAAAAGCTGTATTTACCTTTTCATATTCAATTTCTTTCCCATCTACTTTTATTTTGAACCCTTTATCATATGGAATTGATGTAGCAAAATATCCATCATTTGTTACATCAATTGTTCCAACAATCGTATCACCTTTTGTTTCTTTTTTATTAAATACAAATGGATCGACTTTAGAAACCGCATCAATGATATTTTGATAATCTAATGTATCCATGTGAATATTTTCAATCTCGTAATGTCCTTCTTGAAAAGTAATTGTTAGATCATTCCACTTTTGATTTTGTGATAAAACATAGTGAAAGGTATGATTATCGTTTTGATATTCCCATTCTTTACAAGTTAATTTGTTTGTAATTTGATTAATGGTAATTTGCTGATCACCTTTACTGCAAGTATGTTGATTTTTAATATCAAAATTCAAGAATAATATTTCGTCATCAAATGTATGATCAAAGCGAATGGTAATCGTTGCTTTCTTTTTTGCATCAATTTGATATCCTTTTTTTGTTTTTTTAATTGATAAATTGTTATCTTTTTTTTGAATTGCTGCTTTTTCTGAAAAATTATCGATATTTGATTGGTATTCTTTCTTCCCGTTCTTTTTTATAATAATATTTGCAAGTAATGCTTCGTTATTCATTGGATAGTCTAATTGGTTAAAATAAGTTTCATTTAATAAATTAGAACTAGCATATCCTAGCGGTAAAACATGTTTGTTTTCGTATACTTTTGTGGTATCATCATGATTAATTTTTTCTATTTCTTGAAATCCAATACTTGGAGTATGTGAAGAAATAACATATTTGATTCCCATTAATGTTTGAAACATAATGTTATCGGTTTGGGCTAGAATAAGCTTGTTACGATAGGGTAGTGCGTTATTCATAATATGCTTGAAAAAATCATCGTAACCATTATGATAAGTAGAAGCATACAATGATGGTTGATAATAATTAGGATGATAGACTTTATTGATATTATATAAGGTATCATCTAAGTTCGAAAAACGAACAATTTGTGATTCATTTTCTAATGTTTGATTAATCAGTGTATCTTTTTTGTTAGAAAATATTTTTTGATAAGTATCTTTTGAAACAAGATTCATTTGAGATACAGAGCATCCTAAATTAATGCTAATAATGATAAATAATGGTAAGAGTAAAAGCCATTTATGGTCCCATTTGTGATATAAATTAATACACAAAATCATAATAATACAATCTGAGTAGAAAAATATATTATGATAGCCCATAATAAAGCAAAGAAGTCCACTACCTAAAATGAAATAATTAAGCGATAATATATTGATTTTCTTGTCAAATAAATCTTTTAAGAAAATAGAAATAAAGAAAGCAAAAAGTGGTAGAAAGGGGATAAAAACTTTATTACGAACATAAAGAGTACCATTTAATAAGTAGATAAAAATAGGAAAAATAACAATGATCAGTGTACTAATAACAAGAAATTTTGCTTCCGATGCTTTTTTCTGTAGTAAATAAATACAGGCTATAAAAGAAATAGCAGTAAGCCCTAATGCATAAGTATCATACACTAACGCATCAACATTTGCTTTTGGTAATAACAGTTCTGCTAGAGAGATACTGGTATGCTCACCTCCACGACTTGTTAAAATAACATAAGCAGTTGGTAATAATAATACACCGGCCATAATAATACCAGTTATGATAGGAACTAAAAATGGAAGTCCTACTTTAAAAAAAGATTGAATAGAAGGACGATTTGTTTGTTTTAAATAATGATAAATACCATATAAAACAAAAATAACAATTCCAATGATACTATAGTAGTAACTGGTCATAATCATAAGAAATGTAGCGAGGCAATAAATCCATTTTGTTCCTTTTTTAAAATAAGCATCGATTCCTAAAAGTCCCATTATTAAAAATGGCATATAACTTACAAACATGAAGTGTCTATGGAATTGAAATAGAAAGGATGCAGAGAATAAAACTAAGAGAGTACTTATAAAGCAACAAGTCCGGTTTTCAATGTGCTTTTTTAAAAAATAGTAGAGTAAAAATATTGTAGATAAAATTAAAATGATATTGATTGCTATGACATAATCAGTCATGGAAATCATTGGTAATAGATAAGAAATTAAAATAAGGGGATTTAATAATCCGTAATAAGAAAAATTAAAAATATTTTGCCCAGCTCCAATTTGTGGTGCAAAATTAGGGATGAGATTTCCTGTTTGATAAAATAATGTTCTGAAATAGTCTGGAAAAACAGTATGCTGATTAATCCAATCTGTTTTAGATCCAAACAAGAAGTCAGTATTAACAATAATCCCAATTAGTAAAAGAGTAATTACTCCCAATATAATGTAATAATAATCAATTTTTTTCTTCATAGTATTCCTCACAATCATATTTATTATATAATAAAGATATAAAAAAAGGAATAGTTTCTTATTCCCGTCATATAATATAATATCAAGGGAAACCTTGATAGAGAAACTCATAGGATTATGGTTTCTCTTTATTTTTGTATTACATAAGTATTGGCAATCATATCATGCAATGCTTGTTTTTTATTGGTAAAAATAATCATGATATAACCAATACAGAATGTGATATCAGACAATATTTTAGAAAAATATCGTACTGCTGCACGAGCAAAAGAAATCTGATTTCCTGTTTGATCAATGACTTTTATTCCTAAAAACATTTTACCAAATGTTGCTTGATTTGTTGAACTTTCTAATCCCGCAAAATACAATAAACTAATGATTGAAGTAATGAATGTAGGAAGAAGTTCAGGCGTTTGAAAAGAACCAACTACACTAGCAATTTCTAAAAAAAACTCAATACTAAATCCAATCATTCCAATAATTATAGAATCAATCATATAAGCAGTTAATCGAACCAAAAATCCAGCATATACCTTAGAATTTTCTTTGGAAACTTGTCTTTCTTCAGAAGATACCAATATTTTTCCACAGTTTAGACAAACTTTCTGTCCTTCTTCTAATTGATGCCCACAGTAAATACAATACAAATTGTCCACTCCTTTACTATAATTATATGGCTATTGTAACAATTTTTATATAAAGTGGCAATAATCCACAGAAATATGTCAACAATTTATCAATTTTTTTATTTTTCCTGTGGAAAACTTTTATATTAATTCGACATATGTCTAATTTTTTGATATAATAATATAGAATGAAGGATAAGGTGGTGAACGATGAGACAAGTAAAAAAAATGTTGAGAAAAGGGCTTAATCTAATATTATGTTTTTTCATACTTGCGGCAAGTTTTATCCCTTATATTTATGTAAATGCAGCAGATAGTAATCTAAATGGAATTTATGGAATTGTATATTTTAAGACAAAGGGCTGTGGAACCAATACTAATTATACCGTTGTTGGAAGTAATCGCTCTGGCTATACCAATGGTTGTTATGGGGCTGATGCGGCATTTTTAGGTTATAACAGCAATAAAACAAAAGTAAAATTTAAACTTTCTGGCGTTACTGGTTGGGTAAATGCAAGTGATGTCAAAGTAATTGATTATATGGCTAATTTTGATAATTTATATACGTCAAACTATACAGTAAAAAATGGGATTTTAAAACATAACATTATGAGTGATATCTATCGCTATGAAGATGGAGATAGTGTAAGTCTTGGACCAAAACCATCGTTTATGAGTGAAGGTGCTTCTTACTGGAGTTATGATGGACATTATTTTTATCCTGCTACACAAGATGGGTATCGAAAAATGATTGACGATTATGTCAATAATCGAACAACTAATGCGATTAATAACGGGAATCCTTATTATAATTATTATCAATATTTAACACATCGTACACAGAGTAATTATACAAATGCCGATATTGCTAATTATTTAAAACAAATTGGGATTACTGCACCGATGACATCTTATCCAGCAGGATCAGGACAATCTCTATTATATGGCGAGCAAACTTCATTTGTTCAATATCAAAATGAGTTCGGAGCTAATTTAGGATTAGTATTAGGTCTTGCTCGTAATGAAAGTGCCTCTGGTACAAGTAATATTGCATTTTATGCGAAAAATTTATTTGGTCATTCAGCATTTGATTCTTCACCAGGTGCTAGTGCAACTTCATATCTTAGTGTTTCACAAAGTATTTACGCACATGATAAGTTTTTCGTATCAGAAGGTTATTTAGACCCATGTGATCAAACAAATTTATATGGTGGAAGTTATAATTATAGTAAATGCCATAACGGACGTTATTATGGTGGTCATGTTGGCGATAAAAATAGTGGTATGAATGTAAAATATGCTTCAGACCCATATTGGGGTGATAAAGCTGCACAATATTATTATTTATTCGATTCTGCACTTGGTATGCAAGATTATAATAAATATACGATAGCTGTTAAAACAAATGGTAATAGTGTACCAATTTATAAAGAAGCCACAACAACTTCTACTAAGTTATATGAGACAGGATTAGTTGCTGATTACCCTGTTGTAGTACTTGCTGAGGTAACTGGAAAATCTATTAATGGTAATAATAAATGGTATAAAATTCAAACAGATCCAGTATTAGATAGTGGAAGAAACAAAATTGTTCAAGATAATGGATATTACCAATTTAGTAATAATTATGCTTATGTACATTCTAGTAATTTTAGAAAAATAAATACGGGTAAGACAGTAAAACAATATTATTTAATAACATTTGATCCAGCTGGTGGAACATTTACTGATGGAACAACACAAAAGAAAGTGTTAAGTGTAGAACAAAATGTAGTTCCTGTTATTAATGCTCCAACGAAAAAAGGTGATACCTTCTTAGGTTGGACACCAAAAGTTATGGGGGCTAGTGGTAATGTAACTTATGTAGCACAATGGAAGAATAGTGTTGTAAAATATAATATTACATTTAATCCAAATGGTGGAAAATTTTCAGATGGTTCTACAAGTAATAAAGTAGTGACTGTAAAAGCCGGAGAAATGCCAAGTATGACTAGTCCAACAAAAGAAGGATACACATTTAAAGGATGGTCACCAGAAGTTACAGCCGCAACAAAAAATACAACATATACTGCTATTTGGGAAAAGAATAAAGTATATTATGATGTTGCGTTTGATGCCAATGGTGGAGAATTTAGTGCTGGAAAAACTATTATTACAACAAAAGTAGAAGAAGGGAAAAAACCAACTTTACCAGAAGAGCCGACAAGAGAAGGATACATTTTTAAAGGATGGAATCCTGCTGTAACAGAAGTAGAAAAAAATACTAATTACTTAGCAATCTGGGAAAAAGAGAAAGAAGTATTTAATATTACCTTTGACGCGGCGGAAGGAACTTTTGAAAATGGGCAAACAACAGAAATTGTAAAAACGATAGAAGGTGAAATTCCAAAGGAACCAAAGGCTCCAACAAGAAAAGGTTATAAGTTTACTGGATGGCAACCTAGTTTAGAAAAAGCTACGAAAAATACAACCTATACGGCTACTTGGGAAAAAGTAAAAACATATGAAATTACGTTTGATGCTGCTGGTGGTAAGTTCTCTAACAATCAAGAAAAAGTAGTTATCAATGTAGAAGAAAATACAAAACCTTCCATTACAGAACCAACAAAAGATGGTTATTTATTCCAAGGATGGGAGCCTGCTATTAAAGAAGCAACAGAAAATGTAACTTATAAGGCGATTTGGAAAGAAGGCACAATAGAAGATATATTAACGAAAAAGGATGGAGAATTTTATCTTGATTATTTAAAAGAAGTAAATGGTAAATTAGAAATAAAAGGATATCATACCATTAAAGGTATCGATAATGATTTGAAAACAGAATTTAACTATGAGTTAGTATTAAAAAATCAAAATACTGGAAAAGAATACAGTCAAAAATTAGACCGATTAACAGATGAAAATGAGATGACATTTCCAATATTTTCAGAAGATGGAAAAAATTATAAATATGCGTGGTTTAAATCAACGATATCTTTTGAAGAATTACCACAAGGGGATTACACGTTATATTTAAGAACGAGTACAGATCAATATTATTCGAAATCCTACGTTCAGAATATATTATTGAGTGAACAAGATACAGAATTTCAAGATAAATCTAAATCGGTAACAATTACCAATAATTATATGGATAAGAACATTCCAATTGAATTTATTGTTCGTGATAAAGCAATTGGAAAAAAAGAAACTTCATATGATGTTAATCAATATAGTATTGTAAATGATTTAGCATTCGTAAATAATAAATTACATATTGTCTCTGCAACGTATTCTGTTGGAGTTGATATGAGAAAACAAACTATATTGAATAGAAATTTAATATTGGAAAATATTGATACGTTTGAACGTAAAATATATAATGTTGGAAGTCTAGTAACTCCGATTTATCCAATTAATTTAATCAATGCAGATAAATTTGGAAAAGCAAAGGATCGAGCATGGTTTGATAAGACAATTGATATATCTGATTTAGAAAAAGGTACTTATGCTATTTATGTTACAAATCAGTCTAATATTTCGGATTATGGTGAATTATATGATGTCTTATTTGCTGATTTGAGTGATGCGAAAGCAACCATTAATGGAAAACAATTTATGTTTCAACTAAATGAAGCAAAAAGAAATAGAATTGAATTAGTTGTAAAATAAATAATTAATATTAAAGATATTGTCCGTTAAAGTGGCAATATCTTTTTTATAACACAAAATAAGTAAATATAAGCAATTTTTAGGTAGCGCAAAAAAAGGATATTGATAGAAACATCAATATCCTTTTTGTTATTAATTATTTTTAATATTTACAGTAACTGTATTACAAGAATTAATTTGAAGTCCGTTTAACTCTTTACTGTTTAATATTTGTCCTTTTTTTCCACTATCACTATTTATATAGTTACAAGAAAATTTAAATCCTGGGTAAGCACTTTTAACATTATTACAAGTTGCTGTCGGATTATCAATTACAATAAAATGTGGATAAATATATAAAGTTGTTTTGTTACAAACAGGTGGAGTAGGAGTTGGTTTTGGTGTAGGTGTTGGTTTAGAACTAGAACCACCAGATGATGATCCACCACCAGACCAATTTCCACCACTAGAACTACCACCATCATAACTTGGTGCCTTACCAGCACTTACAGATAATACAATATTGGAATCTTTCGTTACTTCAGATCCAACTGTTTTATTTTGATCAATAATAGTTCCCTTTGTTTTGCTAGAATATACGGAAGAGAAAGTACAATCAAGTCCAACATTGCTACATGCATTTCTAGCCTCACTTTCTGTCATACCGATAAAGTTTGGAATTTTTACGGCATTTCCTTTTGAAATAACAATTTCGATACTTTCACCAGTATGAATAACATCTCCTGGTTTATGAGAAACTCGAATAATTTTTCCTAATTCAACATTTTTATTAAATTCTTGTGTTTCTACTAGTTTAATATTATGTTGCTCTGCAAAACTACGAAGTTTATTTAAATCATTTTTAAAATCAATCATTTTTAAAGCACCTTTAGAAGTTACAACCGTAATTGTTGTGTCTTCCTCAATGACAGTTCCTTTTTTTACACTTACACGTATAACATCACCGGCTTTAATATCAACATTATATTCACTTTCATAATTTAGGTTAACGTTATTTTTGGTTGCCCAATCAATGATTTCGTCGAGACTCATTTTCTCAAAATCGGGAGCGACAATTTTCGCACCTTTAGAAATATATATTGTAACGGTCATTTTATTTTGTTCAATTTTTGTCCCTTTTTTAGGATCTGTAGAAATTACATTACCTTTTTCTACTTCATCATCAAATTTATACTCAATTTCATATTTAATACCGTTTCTTTTTAACCATAATGTTGCATCAAATTTTGTTTTATTTTTTAAATCAATCAAAGTAACTGGTTTTAAATCTTCTTCTTTTCCAAGTGAAAATTTTAAAGTTAATTTTTCATTACGTTTCATTTTTCCAATTTTACTTTGTTCATATAATAAATCTTTTTTTTCTTCATGAAAATTAAATTCAATATCTAGTTGCTCTAAGTCAAAATTTAATTCTTTCAGTTTTCTAATAACACGGTCAACATCCCATCCAACCATATCTGGTAAATTTGCTTCTAATTCATAATTAGGTCCATCAGATACAATTACTTCTAAATTTTTTATGTTTTTTGCTAAAATTTCACCTTTTTCACTTTGTGTAATAACATAATTCTTTTTAATAGAATCACTGTATTCATATTTTGGTGTTAATGTAACATTATTTTCACTAGCCCATTTCATTGCTTCATTAACATTACGATTAGAAAAATCTTCTAGTACTGCTTGTGTAGGAAAACTTAGTACATTTGTTAATACTAAAGTATTGATAATTGCAAAACTCAGTAATGAGGATGCTCCCAAAACATTAAAAATACTACGAGGATTACGATTGTTCATAATACCAGCAATTACAAGAGAAAAGCACCCAAAACTAATTAAAGAACTACATACGATAGTATAAATATGATTTACTCGATCAAAAGAAGTAATGATGTTAAATCCCCAAAAAACTAAGATGCCAATTGCTGTTAAAATCAATAATATTTTAGTAAAGGTATTTACTTCTTTCTTTTGTTTTCTATCTTTACTATAATTTCTGCTAACATAAGATGATTCTATTGTAGTAACTTTTGGAGCATTTTCATCATAACTAGTATGAGACGGTTCTGTCTCTATTTTTTTTAATGCTTCTTTTATTTTTTCTTTTTCTAGTTTTTTTGTTTCTTCTAGTTCTTTTTTTCTTCTTTTATCTTTTTTTATTTCTAATTCTTTTATAATTTTTTGCTCAAATTTTTTTTCTTGTTTTCTTTTCCTTTTTTCTTTTTTACTCAATAAATCATCAAAAGAAAATTGATCTTGATCCATTTCTTCTTTTAAAGAATTTATAATTTCCTTTTTTCTATCATTCTTCATAGTATCACCTTAACATTATTATACAGGAATATCTTAAATTTTAAAAGTAAAATGATAAAGAAACAAAAGTAATATGTAAAGTAAAAGAAAATACAAATAACGTTGCGAAATTGAAAGATTTATAGTATAATTTAACAGTATTTAAATATGTATAAATGAAAGGATGATTTGCATGATTGAAAGATTGAATGCAATAGAAGAACGTTATTTACAATTAAATGATGAAATTATGAAACCGGAAAATATTGCCAATGTTAAAAAAATGTTGGAGCTTACTAAAGAACAAGCTAGTTTGAAAGAAGCGTATGAAGTATATCAAGAGTATAAAAAAATTAATGAAGATATCAAAGAAGCCAAAGAAATGACAAAAGATCCAGAGCTTGCTGAATATGCTCATGAAGAATTAGAGCAATTAGAAGATAGAAAAAAGAAAATGGATAGTGAATTAGAAATTTTATTATTACCAAAAGATCCAAATGATGGAAAGAATGTTATTGTAGAAATTCGTGGAGCTGCTGGTGGTGATGAAGCTAATATTTTTGCGGGAGACTTATACCGTATGTATACAAGATATGCAGAAAAGCAAGGATGGAAAACAGAAGTATTAGAAGAGTATCCAAGTGAAGCAGGTGGATTTTCTTTAATTCAATTTATGGTAAAAGGTGATAACGTTTATTCTAAATTAAAATATGAAAGTGGAGCACATCGTGTACAAAGAGTTCCAGAAACAGAAACACAAGGAAGAGTTCATACCTCTACTGCAACAGTATTAATTATGCCAGAAGCAGATGATGTGGATATTGAAATTAAAGAATGTGATTTAAAAGTAGATGTGTATCGTTCAAGTGGAGCAGGAGGACAACATGTTAATACAACAGATAGTGCTGTTCGTATGACGCATATTCCAACTGGAATTGTTGTAACTTGTCAAAATGAGCGTAGCCAAATTAAAAATAGAGAGCGAGCACTACAAATGTTGCGTGCCAAAGTATATGAAGAAGAATTACGTAAACGCGAAGAAGAAGAAGGAAATATTCGTAAAAGTAAGATTGGAACTGGAGACCGTTCTGAAAAAATTAGAACCTATAATTATCCACAAAATCGTGTTACCGATCATCGCATTGGATTTACTTTAAAACAATTAGATCGTGTGATGGAAGGGGATATGGAAGCAATCGTAGAAGCGCTTATTACAGAAGATCAACAACAAAAATTACGTGGTGAATAGGATGAATGAACAAGAAATAGAATATATTAAACGTTATTCTAAAAAAGATGAGATTGAAAAGAATTTAAAAAAATTAGAAGAAGGATTACCTGTTCAATATATTGTTGGAAATGTCGATTTTTACGGAAGAATTTTTAAGGTAAACGAAAATGTTTTAATTCCAAGATTTGAAACAGAAGAATTGGTATATAAAACGATTCAATATATAAAAAAATTATCTAATCAAACGATTTCTATTTTAGATTTAGGGACGGGTAGTGGATGTATTGCAATTACACTAAAAAAAGAACTTTCCAATGCGCAAGTAACCGCAGTAGATTTATCAGAGGTTGCGTTACTTGTAGCGCATGAAAATGCGAAACAAAATGATGCAGAAGTGACATTTGTTCATAGTGATATGTTGAAAAATGTAACGGGGAAATTTGATGTTATCATATCAAATCCACCTTATATTGCAAAAACAGATGAAGTAGACGAAAAAGTTTTAAAATATGAACCACATATGGCTTTATTTGCAGAAGATGAAGGATTATACTTTTATAGGGAAATATTAAAAGAAGCACATAAATTTTTGAATGAACAATTTATCATTGCTTTTGAAATAGGAGAGGCACAAGGAGAGCGATTATTAGAGTTAGCGAATCAATATTTTGCAGAGTGCAATATTTCCTTAGAAAAAGATATGCAAGGAAGAAATCGTTTCTTATTTATTTTAAAATTAGATAAATAGTAACTTTGGTAATATGGTATTAAAGATAAGTGGATATTATCAAAGTAAAATAAAAAAGCGGGCCCAAATGCTCGTTTTTAAGTATTAAAAATTTCTAAAGTAAATTTATAAAAAAAGAACTCTTTTTTTTGTTGGTTAATATGAACTGATAGTTCTATATTCTTTTTGCAGATTGCTTCAAACTTAATGAAATAATTTCGTAAATATGTTATAATTTTGTAGAGAGTAGGTGCTATATGAAGAATGATGTTACAACACAAGTTATAAACAAATTATTTGATGAAGGATACTAAGATCAAATATTAGATATTATGATGGCTTGTCAAGATAGCAACAAAGAAATGAGTGATATACCTATTTCACCAGATTTTATTAATGACAATGGAGATAAGATTATAATAAGTGATAGTGTATTTCGAATATATAAATCTATTGTTAGTAGAGTTTCAAATGAAACTACTGCACAGGAAATTCCATTTTTTCTTTTAGGAAATAGAAGAATAATTGATGGAGAAAGTTGTATCATTATAGATAAAATAATATTAGATATGGAAAATGCTTTGTCAGAAACTCATGTTTCAACAAATGTTGAAGATTTTACAAAATTGGTTAAGAACTCTGATTATGATGTTGTTACAATAGGTCATACACATGGTAATGTTAGTGAAGAAATGAAAAATAATACTTTGGCTAGAACTTTACCTGATGATATTAAAAGTAAGTATCAAATAAGAGATACTGGATTAAATATTTCAATTGCTGATATATGGCAACACGAAGCATTTAAACAAATTGCAAGTCAAAATGGCAATAAAGAGGTACTTCAAACAATTATTATGTATAACGGAGATGTTATATCTATGGGAAGTACTAATATAAGTAAAAGTAATAATATTCAAACAGTTTTATCAAATGGTGAAATTATCACAATCAATACTGATTCTGTAAATCAATATTCTACTGGAAAAACTTTATAATTTATATAGGTATTGACTCGGCACTCGACTGAAATGTTAATATTTTGGTTGAGAGGAGGATTTTATGTAAAGGAGGTAATATTCATGTTATATAAAATTGGAGAATTTTCAAAGTTAGTGGATATTCCTGTCAGAACATTAAGATACTACGCAGAGTATGGAGTATTAGTACCAAGTGAAGTAGATAGATTTACTGGATATAAGTATTACAGTGATGAAAATATATTAGAATGTGAAACTATCAAACTTTTAAAATCTCTTGATTTTACTTTAGATGAAATTAAGAATTATAAAAATTGTATTGATGAAGAAATTTTAGAAAGAAAGAAAAAAGAAATCGAAGAAAGAATATATTTATTAAGATTAAAATATGAACGAATATCTTTTATGCAAGATAAGTTAAGAAAAAATATTAGCAATAATCAATTTAATGAAAGTGAAAAAGAAAAGGTTTTAAGGAGGAAATATGAAACAAGAAATTTTAGAAAAAGTGCTTAATGCAAGAAAAAATTTAATTATCCAAGGAGATGTAGCAAGTGGTAAAACTACAAATGTATTATTTCCAATTGTGGATAATGCTATTAAAAATAATGAAAGTTTATTTATATTAGATTCAAAAGAAGAATATATCAATAAATATTACAAAAAGTTAAAAGAAAAAAATTACAATACAATTATTATTAATTTAAGAGATTTGGGTAAAAGTGATGGATGGAATCCATTAGAATATGCTTATAATTTATCTAAAAATGGAGATAGTGATAAAGCACAAGAATATTTGGAAAAAATTGGTAAAATAGTATTCTATGAAGGCTCATCTCAAGATCCATTTTGGTCTATTACTGCATCTGATTTCTTTACAGGTGTAACATTAGGTTTATTTGAAGATGGTCAAAAAGATGAGATAAACTTTAATAGTATAAATGCTATGTTTGATGGTATTGATAAAAAATATGGTGCAACTGATTTTATAACAACATATTTCAGATCAAAAGATACAGCATCAAAACCATATGTATTTGCATCTTCAACATTTTTAGCACCAAAAGAAACAAAAGGTAGTATTTTATCTGTTGCAAGACAAAAATTAAGATTATTAGTATCAAGAGAAAAGTTATCTCAATTATTAAGTAAGACAACATTTAATTTTGAAGATGTTGCAGAAAAACCAACAGCAATTATTTTTATTGCAAGAGATGAAAATAAAACATTGAATTGTTTAGCAGCTATGTTTATAGAACAATTATATTCAATTTTATTAGAGAAAAGGCATGAAAATAAATTTAATTTTATTTTAGATAATTTTGATATTATAGAAAAATGTAACGATTTAGTTGATATAATAAGTTCAAGTCCATCAAGAAATATAAAGTTTAGTATAGCAACAAGATCAAATGTAAAATTAGCATCAGAATATGGAGATTATGTTATAAGTTTATGTGATATGATTGATATTCATGATGATAAAATTAGTGTTGTAATAAATAAGGTTAAAACTGATGTTAATAATGAATTTGAAACAGTTGTAATATCAGATGAAAAAATAGATTATCCAAAATTAAATACTGGACAACTAAAAATATTTAATCTTGAAAAGAAAGTACAAGAAATAAAATCAAAAGAATTAGCAAACTCTGATTTTGGAGGATTAACTTTACCTGATTTTCCAAATACTTCAGGATTAAATACTGGTCTTAAACCAATAGATGAACTAATCAGTGATATTGATGATAAGATTGCTCAAATTGAATTAGAACAACAAATGGATTCTTCAAAAGAAAATGAAGTAAAATCTGAATTAGATGATTTTAAGTTTGAGTAATAAGAGTAATTAATAAAAAGTAAATGGTGGTGTTGTAATGATTGAAAATGAAATAAGAGAAATAAAAATAAAAAATTTGGAAAGATTATATGATTATAGACAAAAATTATATAAAAATCCTAAATTAAGAGATTTATTCTTAGAAGTAACTTCAAGATGTAATGCAAGATGTGAACATTGTGGTAGTAGTTGTGGAGATAAAATAATTAAAGATAAAATCAGTGCATAAGATTTAAAAAGAACTTTATTAGAAATATCTAAACATTATAATCCAAATGAAATTTTGTTAAATGTAACAGGTGGAGAACCGCTTGTTAGAAAAGATTTATTTGAAATAATGGAATATGCTGATAATTTGGGATTTAGATGGGGAATGACTTCTAATGGAATGCTTATTAATGATGAAATATTAGAAAAAATGAATAAGACTCATATGGAATCAATTTCAATTAGTTTAGATGGACTAAAAGAAACACATGAAAGGTTTAGAAAAGTACCTAATTCATTTGATAGAATTATTGAAAATATCAAGAAATTACAACAAGTACCAGCAATTAAAATTGCTCAAGTAACTACGGTTGCAAATAAGAAAAATCTTCACGAATTGGAAGCATTATATGATTTAATGAAAGAATTACACATGGTTTCATGGAGAGTTATTAATGTTGATCCGATTGGTAGAGCAAAAAATAACGATGAAATATTATTAGATAAAGATGATTATAAGTATCTATATAATTTTATAAAAGAAAAAAGAGAAGAAAATATAATGAATGTAGAATATGGATGCAGTCATTATTTAGATATTGATATGGAAAAAGAAATAAGAGATACATATTTCTTTTGTACAACAGGATTATATGTTGCAAGTATTTTAAGTAATGGAGATATATTTGTATGTCCTAATGTTGAAAGAAGAAAAGAGTTTGTACAAGGAAATATAAAAACTGATAATTTTGTTGATGTTTGGGAAAATAGATTTGAATATTTTAGAAGTGATGAGAGAACTAAATGTGAAAAATGTGCTAAATGTTCAAAATGGAAATATTGTTTAGGTGATTCTTTCCATACATTTAATTTTGATGATAGAAAACCTAATTTTTGTATAAAGAAAGTGCATGGTGATGAATAATGTTTGAATTTATAAAATCAAAAAAAATAAATAGACAAGATTTAATTTTAATTTTAGAAGATTTCAAAAATAGTTATAAACAATATGAAGTTTTTGATATTCCTGATGAATTATATATTGAGTATTTAACTAAATTAGAAAATAAATTAAAATTAGTTGATACAACTTCTGATAAAAGATTTGTTACTTATGGAAGATTAGATTTTTTAAGACATGAATTAACTGATAGATTAAATGATAAAGAACTTTCTAAACCAAGTCCAAATTGGAAAGAAAAATGGGATAATAGATTAGGAGCATTTTGGGATCTATATGATTATGTAATTGGAGATAGACATATTTCTATTTCAGAAATTGCTAAAAATAACTTAAGCAAAGATGTTATTTTAATGAATGATAATTATTATAAAGATGGTAATATTTGTCTAGAAGAAAAAAATATAATTTTAGATATGATTAAAGAACTAAAAGATTTCATTAAAAATAATAGGAAGGACGATAACATGGGATTATTTAATAATAAAAACAAATATGATATAGAACCTGAGGATAATGTTCCTCAAAAAGTTTATGGAGTTCCATTTATAAAACCATCTCTAAAAGGGCAAAAAGTAAGAATAAGTTTAGAAAATTCAAAATCAAAAAATTATGTTATGACAATTAGTACATTTGATGGAAAAATGGCAAATATTTCTTTTGCTGATATGAAAAATTTAAATAATAAATCAATATCAGATATTTCAACACAAATACCAATGAATCTTTACGATAAATTTATGAGCAAGATAAATGAAATTACAAAAAATTGGAAAGATAAATACGAAACATATTCAGAATTAAAATTAGATGTTAAATGGAGCATTAAAATTTCTGATGATAACGATTCAAGAAATATTGAAGGTGAAGGTGCTGTTCCAAACAACTGGAAAGAGTTTATGAATTTAGTTGTAGAATATGAATTGTTATTTAAACAAAAAAAGGAACAAGATATAAAAACAATAAATGAAATGAATAGTAAAGATAAATCTTTTGAAGAAATTGTAAAAGGACAATTTAAAGATCCATTTTGGTCTGAAGTAGTAATTAGATACTTTAAAGATGAGTTAAAAGAAAATGATACTGCATCAAAAATTATTTTTGAAGATATAAGAAAATATGAAGATATTTTAAAAGAGTTTACAAAATATTTAATTCAAAAAACTTATGATTTAGATAACCGATTGGAAATTAATGGATATACTGCTAAAAAAATTGCAGAATTAAATCCATCATTTGAAGCTTGTGGAGTTTATTCATTTATGAAAACATTGAGAGATAAACCTGATGATGCTTTAAAAATTATAAATAATGGATTTCCAAATAAAGATGTAGTTTCACCAGTAAAAGTTAAAGAAAGTTATTTAAAATTAGAACACACACCATTTCATGGTTGTTATGGAAGAATAGAAGATTTAAATGCACAAAAAGTTAAACCAATTGTTTCTTATCATAAAATTGTAAAAGGACAATCATTAGTATTAGATAAAATAAATGTTATTGTTGATGACTTAACTGATGAAAAAGTATGTTTAACTATTCCTTATCAATCTGGAATTATAGTAAACCGTGATGATTATATTAAAAAACAACCAACTAAAGTTATTTTAAAATTAGAAGAAAAATGTGAAATACATTTAGATGTTTTTGATGCAATGGAAAGTTGGGAAATATCATTCGTTGATAGCAGTGATAATAGTTAAACAAATTGAAAAATTATGTAATTATTTAAAAATGAAATGAGGTTATAAATTGATAAATGATTTAGAAAAGTGCAATGCACTTATAAGACAAGTTGAAGAAAGTGTTAATTATAATTTTCCAAGTGATTATAAAGATTTTATTGTAGAAGTAGAAAAAGATTATAAACAATTTAGAAGGAATTTTCCTACTAAAATATTTGATTTAAAAACAGAAAAAGAAAAAATGTTAGATGCATTTTTATCTGTTAATCCTGAAAATAAACCAAATTATATTCCAAGTATTAAAATGTATTTTTCTGATGATGAAGAGCACTTGATTCCTATTGTAAGATGTGTTTTTGGAGATTTTGTGTGTTATGATAAAAATACTAATAATATTGTTTATTATAATCATGAGACTAGAGAAACTGAATTTATTGAAAAAAACTTATCTGAATTTATACATAAACTATATGCAATTAATGATTAAAAATAGATAATAAGGAAATATAATGTTTTTAAGATTTTTAACAAGGAAAAAATTGAATCCTCAGCATTATTATAAGAATATTGTTGAAGAGAGTAACAGCAATGTATATTCTTTTAATAAAAAATATGCAAATCAAGAAAATATTTTAATTAAAATGTTTGGAAATGCTAAAGGATTTAATAAGAAAATAAGATTAATAGTGATTAGTGATACTCATAATTGTTTAAATGAAGCTGAATTTAAGGTATTTATTCAAAAATATAATAATTATGATATATGTTTACTACTAGGAGATCATAATTATAATGATATTAAAATTATACTTAAATATGTAGATAAGACAAAAGTTTATGGATTACTAGGAAATCATGATTATAATTATTTAGATGAATTTAAATTGAATAATTTAAATGGAAAAATTATATGTATTAATGGAGTTAAACTATTAGGAATACAAGGAAGTTTTAAATATAAGCCATCAAACTTTCCTTCATTTACACAAAAAGAAAGTATAGAATTTTTAAATGATAAAGAAGGCGTAGACATTTTAGTAAGTCATGATTCACAATTTAATAGTGATATGAAAAATAATCCTGCACATCAAGGTTTATTTGGCATTACATATTATTTGTTTAAAAATAAGGTTCCATATCATATACATGGACATATACACAACTCATTTAAAAGAAAATTAAGTAATGGAACTAATGAAATAAGTGTTTATATGTATGAATATTTAGAATTAGAACAATCATTTTGAATTGTTCTTTTTGGTACTATAAAAGTGTAATAATTAATTATAGAAATATGATTGATTATTACATTTCTTTTTATTATGATTGAAGTGATTGGATAACGTAGATCTTTTAGAGATCAAGTTCTCGTTATAAAAAGTGTTATCCAACCTTCGCATAATATATTCGATTAAGCAAGTTGAGAATGAAATAATTCTCGAGTCAATCGCCAAAATGAGGATATGTAGAGGAGTTGGAACCAATCGTAATTAAAAGAATAGAAAGGAAAATATAAAAAGTATGGAGTAGGAATTCATCAAAATGAATAACCGCATTTGCTACCTTAAATGATGGGATAAGTTTTTCTAAATCAATCACTTGTTTTTCCAATACACTTATCATTTTATATTTTTCTTCTATTGTTTTATTAGAGCAATATATATATTATCAAGTTCAATAATAATTCAACAAATAAATTGTGTTTAGTATCATTAATGATTTTATCAAAGTAATCTTTAATTTTTCTATCGTCTCGTTTTTATTTGTTGTTATATTCTAATTTTGCTTCTCAAAACAATTGTAAATATTAATCATTATAAATTTGTCTTTTTTTAAACAAAAAATATCAAGTTCCTTTAGAAATTGATATTCTATATATTAAGTTCAAACATAAAAGTTCGACTGATTTTCCTATGGTATGATTGTGTAGATATCTACACTTTTTTTGCACAAGTTAAATGAGATAAATATCACTCACTAATAAAGATATAACAGATTTTTTAGTATACTTCGATATTTTTATATAAAAAAAGTAAAAAATTGTGCTATAATAATACCCACGTTTAGGAGGAATAATTATGCAAAAGTTAAGTGCAGGTTTTTTTATTTAAGAGGATAAATATAACTTACCAAAATGAAAAACTTGAAATTTTAAAGCTTATCGATTATGCTGTTGGTATTTATTTTGTAAGTAAACAGTATAATGCAAGATGTAACATATTAAGTGGAAATAATGCTGGAGTATATGCAAGTATTATTAGCGAAAATGCTAATGAGGGAGAATATGCTTTTTTAATTGATGATATTGATAGAGCTATAAAATATAATAATAATTTTGTAAATTTTGCTGAAATTCGAAAAAAACAACTTCAATCAAATTCAAAATATTATTTAATAAGAACTAACGGTACGACAGAATTTTTAAATGAAGATTTAATATCGTATATAGAAAGGGATAATAAAAGTCAACCGGAATTTGATGAAGGTGTATTTGATAAAACTACTGATATATCATCTATGTATGCATCTATCAAAAAAACAATAATTTCACAAGATGAACAAATAATGCAAATATTGACAGCTCTTTTCAAAAATCATACAGTCGTGAATTCCGATTTAGATATGGATTTAATTGCTAAATTAAAAGAAAATATTTTAATTTATGGTTCTACAGGTACAGGTAAAACTGAAATATTAAAAAGAATTTCTAAATTATATGAAATCCCTATTGTTATTGAAGATGCAACATCTCTTTCTGAAACTGGATACCAGGGAAGAAAAATTACTGATATGCTGGAAGATTTGTGTTTAGCATCAAATGGAAATATAGATTTGGCAGAAAAAGGAATTTTAGTTATTGATGAATTTGATAAACTTGCAGAAAAATCAGGCGATAGTCAATCGCATGTTTCCAGATTAGGGGTGCAAAGATCTTTATTAAAATTACTTGATGGTTCCTTATTCTATCTTGGTGATAAAAAGTTTGATACATCTAAGCTAACAGTAGTAGGACTTGGCGCTTTTACAGGAATAACTAATGGTGATGATTATAGGAATCTTACAACAGAGGACTTTATGAAATATGGCATTATGAGAGAATTGATTGGGAGATTTTCAAAAACAATCTCTATGAATCCATTGAAAAAAGAAGATATAGTAAAAATATTAAAAGAATCAGATTTTAGCCCATTAAATACATATAAAAAATTATTTGAAATGTTAAAAGTAGATTTTGAATTCAACGATGATTTCATTGAATACATAGCTGAACTAGCTATAGCAAAAAAAAGTGGTGCTAGAAGTTTAAAAACGGTATTTGACGATTGTATAAGTAGTGCTTTATTTAGAATTTTTGTTGGAGAATATTCAAGCATTTCATTAGTAAAACCTGATGATGAGAATAATAAACCGTATGTTTTAACCAAAATGAAATAAGAAAACCATGTTTTCTTTGGAAAAAAATAAAAGACAATTACATTACATACTTATATCGTAATTGCCTTTTTCTTTATCATTATTATGTTCTTTAGCAAACCTATAATCATCCCTAATTTCATCACTAACGATGTCATGTTCACAAAGTTCTTTTGAAAAATGTATATAATCTTTTCAATCCTTTTCTTTTCCGAAGATTTGTTTTCTGCTAGAATTTATATAAATAGTTTATCATAATCTTTTGCAAATTAAAACTCCAACTATAAAAGTTCGAGTTTCCTATCAATCTGGTGCCGACTGTAGGACTCGAACCTACGACCTACGCGTTACGAGTGCGTTGCTCTACCAGCTGAGCCAAGTCGGCATATCTACATTATACACCGAAAGATAGAAAAAGAAAAGAGAAAAAAGAAGCATCTTATGAAAAAGTTACTTCTTTTGTTTCTTCTATTTTATCAAATGCACTTTTTGGTTGACCACAAATAGGGCATATATAGTCTTCAGGAAGTTCTCCGTCTACTTCATGTACATATCCACAAACACGACATTTATATTTTGTTTTTGTAGATATCTTTTGTTCTTCTTCAATATAACTTGGTGCTGTTTTAGGACTACTACCTTTTAATGTTTCATGATAATAGCGATAAGTCATAGGTATTTCTTTTTTATAACCTTCTGTTAATATAACACGACCTAAAAATACCGTATGAGTTTCTGTTTCCATTGTGTCAATTACTTCACAAATAAGAATACCACAAGCATCTTCAATAATTGGTAATTTGTTTGTATAGTGATAACGAATTGCTCCAAATTTATCAATATTTTTACTTGATTGATAACCAAATGTACCGATGATACTTGGTTGAATCGTTTCTGGTAAAATTGCGACTGCAAATTTTTTGTTTTTCATAATACAATGATTCGTATAATTTTCATGATTTATACTAACTGCAATGGTAGAAGGTTCTGATGTAATTTGCATCACACTATTCGTAACACAACCAACTGGTTTGTTGTTTTCATCATAAGAAGTTGTAAGATATACGCCATATGAAAGATTACGAAATACATTTTTGTCAATCATAGAATTCTCCTTTCTATACCATTGTAGCACCATCTACTGATAGAATTGCCCCCGTAATATAACTTGCCATATCACTTGCTAAAAAAACAAATGCATTGGCAATATCAACTGGTTCAGCCATTCTACCAAGTGGAATCGTTTTAATAATAGGTTCAATCATTTCTTTTGGTAAATTTTTTACCATATCGGTATTTACAACTCCAGGTGCGACTGCATTTACTCTAATATGATCTTTTCCAAGTTCTCTAGCAAGAGATTTAGTAAGTCCATTTACTGCAAATTTACTAGCTGGATATCCTACACCCGAAGGTTGTCCATATAAACTAACCATTGAACTTGTATTTAAGATAACACCACCTTGTTGCTCTTTCATAATGATGGCAGCTTCCTTACTACAAGTAAATACTGAATTTAAGTTTAAATCGATAATCTTTTGAAATTCTTTTGCTTCATATTGATAAAGAGGAGTTCTAGAACTCATTCCAGCATTATTTACTAAAATATCAAAGTGTCCAAATGTTTCCTTAATCTTTTGAAAAGTTTCTCTTACTTCTTGTTCATCATTTAAATTTGGGGCAAATCCTAAAACAGTTCCTTTTTCCACTTCTTCTTTTAGTTCATTTAATGCATGATTTACAGTTTCCACACGAGAGCCGAGTAGGGCAACTTTTGCTCCTTCTTCTAAAAATCTTTTTACAATCGCAAGGCCAATTCCTCTTGTTCCTCCTGTTACAACGGCAACTTTATTTTCTAACATTTTATCATCCTTTCTAAATAGTAATCATTACTACTTTAAATTTTACTATAAATTTAATAATTGTCAAGGGGATTATTTTAAAAGGGTAAAAAGAATGTTATAATGAAAAGCGAATAGATAGTTGGTGAAAAAGAATGAAAAATAAAATAATTTATGTGGTGATTTTATTATTATTAGTTCTTTTATTAATGATTGGATATTTAGGAAAAGATACGAAAAAATTTCATGGGAGAAAAAATACCTATCAGTTACTAGGATATAAACAATTTAATCAATTAAAAGAAGATCAAGATATTATTTTAGTAGATGTTCGTAGTTTCCTTGAGTATAGTACTGGTCATATTGAGGGGGCAATCAATATTCCATTAAATTCTATTACTGAATCAGATGATTTGACAAAATTATTTCCAGATAAAAAAGCAATTTATGTATTTTATTGTCATAGTGGTAATCGAAGTAAAACAGCAAGCGAATTGTTACTTCGAGCGGGTTATGAAAATATTTTTGATTTGGGGAGCATTCAAGATTATCCTGGACCAATTGTAAAAGATAGTACAAAGTCGTGAATTTTTAGACTAAATGCAGGTTTATGAAGAAACATTTAATTTACAAGACTTATTGCTGCTTTGGAATATAA
>CALVJW010000016.1 GCA_944332435.1 uncultured Bacilli bacterium
TGCGGTATCAACTAAAAATTTTTACCCTATTTTTTAATAAAATTTACTTATTTAGTTCATTTTTGCAGTTTATTTGAGAAAATGTGCAAGATTTAAAATTTCACAATCCCTTTATTTATAAGGATTTCGCAAAGGGGTTTACTAAATCGGTATCAAGCAGTTAATGTTCGTTTTATTTTCATTCATTTATATCACTTCCTTTTTTACATTTTATTTATTGTATTTTCATCAATCCATTTTAAAAATTCTTTATTTGCTTTTATAATTTCTGTACATGATATCTCACATACTTCATAATCATGTATTTTCTTTATTTCTGATTCTATTTTGTCAAATAAATATTTCTTTGTTCTAAATTCTAATTTATATTCATCACATTCTTCAAACTTATTATTCCAGTAATAGTTTGAATGAATTTTTTCCATTTACCTACCTTCAACTAGTTTCTTTTTGAATAAAGAATTTATTATCTTATCAGCATCTTCTCATTTATCACAAAATGTTCTAACAATTATATATTTATCCATTATTTACTCCTCAATAATATAATTTTTTATTACTTTTAAAACTTCATCATGCACAACTCCATTGCTTATTACTGCTCCTTTTATACTTTTGTCATATCTTTGCTCATTACCAAATAAATCTGTTACTTTTCCACCAGCTTCTTCTACAATAAGTTTAACAGCAGCAACATCACAATGTTTGTGTTTTGTACCTGTAAAAATTGCTACCCCATAATCTCCCGTTGCAACTAGACAACTTGCTCTTGTAATACTTCCTATATCATTAAGTCTTGTTTCTTTTCTTAATTCTTCAAATACTTTGCAAACATTATATTGGGCTTTTGACCACATATCACAATGACAAACTGTTCTAATATCATCTAAGTTATAGCTATTTACAGATATTTTCTCATTATTTTTATATGCACCTTTCCCTTTTATAGCTGTATATAAACTATCAGTAAAAGGATCATATACTATTCCAATTTTGGGAACACCATCGATTACTAATGCTAAAGAAAACACTGCTACAGGTACATGTCTAGCATACATAGCAGTTCCATCAACTGGATCACATACCCATACAAAATTACTTTTTCCAAATTGTTCTTCTTCTCCATCTATTGCATGATCGGGATATTTATCTTTCACTGCATTAATTAAATACGAATTAATTTCTGTATCAGCTAATGTCACAATCGTTTTATCTCCTTTATAACTTGCGCCATTATTTTGATTAAAATATTTAAGCATTATCTTTCCTGCTTGGTATGCAATATCTTTCGCAAATTCTAAATATTCTTCCATAGAAAATCTCACTTCTCCTTCATTTTTTATAAATTGTTTTATCTCATTAATCGTTTTATAACTGCCATTGTTTTTCCTTCTACATAATCTTACTTTCTCCATATAAAATTTAATTAATATGGAAGTTATATCGAGTTTTAATGTGTTAATAATTAAATCAGAAGCAATCGGTTAATGTTTGTTCTAATTTTACTCATTTCTATACCATTATATCACAAAAAAAGTAGATTTTTGTATCTACTCTATGAATTACAAACTTTTACTATAATATTCTACACCTGGATATGTTCCATCTTTAACAACCCCTGCTTTAAGCATAACCATTTTCCCAATAATTATATCTTATTGTGTATTCAATATTACACTAATTATGTTTTTTTACCACTGTATTAACATCAATGTTTCCAACACCTTCATGAGTGCTTTTTTCTTCTATAACCCATCTCTCATAGTTAGATTATCAACTTCTCTTATCCAAGTTTTTATACACTCCAATTCTTCTGCTTTGGTTAGATTAAGAAATTTAATATATTTTACTAATCTAACATCTGTAATTATTTCTTAAATTACATCTATATCTGATTCTTTATATCTTCTTAAAATTAATCTATCTTTTCTAATACTAAGATTTGTACAACTATGATTTCTAACAAATGAAGAACAATAATAATATTCTTTATCTTTAGATTTTCTTAAAATCATAGATTTACCACAATCAAAACATTTTAAATATCTTACAAATATATCTTTATTACTAAAATATCCTTTTTTACTATCTAAAATATTTTGATCCTTATCAAAAATTTCTTTGCTGATTATTGCTTCATGATAATTTTGAGTTATTATCCATTCATCTTTATTTACATCAATTAATTTATCAGTTCTATCATTTGATTTTGTTTTAATATTTTGAATTAATGTTTCTTTATATATTTCGTTTCTTAATATTCTTCACATCAAATCTATACATTGCGATTAATGCTAAACTTAGTTCTATGAGTGTTGATATTAATCCAGTTATTGACAATACTTTTATATTATACAAGAGATAACTTCTACCAATCTTGTTATAGTTAAATTTTTCTGCCATAATGCAATACTATATAAAATTACAACTAATGTTGGTAACAAACTAATTAATCCATTATAAGAAAATTAAGTTCATTAAACACCCTGTAATTGCATTTAAACATAAATATTGAATTGCAAAAAGTAAACTTGAAACAATTTGAAATTTTAGTAATTTATCTTTTCTGTTTGTTTGAAAGCTTATCATCAAAAAAATAATGCAATTATACCTAATAACTGAGCTATATAAAACATATTTATCTTCTTTTCTTTTATTTCTATTAGACTATTTTATATATCTTATTGTTAATATCATTTTTCTCTACATCCAATAAACTGATTGAATCCAGATTCCAGAACTTTATTTTGTATTTTTTATATTAGAAGTAACTACTGATCACTCCTTGGTAATTGAATTTCTATCTATTCTTTATAAATATGTATTAAACAAATGTTAATTAATTAATATTTTGTAAGGTGTTCTCATAAATTCCTATTACTCAATTAATATTTGTTTTATTTTTATTCATAAGAATCACTTCTATTTATAACGCTTTTCCTATATTTTTTTAATATATCAATATCAATCAGTTAATACTTATTTTATCAAACACTTTCGTGTCACTTCCTTGTTTCATTTCTTCATTATTATATCATAAAAAAAAATAGATTTTTAAATTAGCTCAAAATCTATTTTAATTTTTAATAGTTTAAAGCTTCTAAAGAAAAAATTTCTTTATTTAATGATTTCACATATTCTATTTCTTTTTATTTCTAAATTAATTTTTTATTCTATTCTTTACTTTAATAATTATAATAGAGACAATGTGAGTGATTATTAGTACTGTTAAAATATTTAGATAAGGATAATCACTTATTTTCTTAAACAGAATTGAAATAATAAAAATTATCATTGGATGTATTAAGTAATAATATTTTGAAAAGTTACCAAATTGAAATTTTATTTTCATATTATTTGTAATGTAAATAACCGAAATAAATAAATAATAAGTTAAAGGAACGCAAGAAATCAAAATATTACTATTCAACCTATCAGTATCGTGCAACAAAATTGCTTCAAAGATTAAAAAGAAAATAGAAATAATTAATTTTCCAAAACAATATTTTGAATAAAGTTTCTCTTTTGATCCCATGTAATAACCAAGTACTACATAAAACAACCCAAAGAATAAAAAATTTCTTGTAGTAAAGAAAATATTATAATAATAAGATAATAATCCTTTAATTGACAACGGTAATACACCATAATAAGTCTCAGTAGCTCCAAATAATAATAGAAAAAAGGAAATTATTAATAAATATTTTATATTATTTTTTTGCTTCCATTTTTTTAATATCAGTAAAGAACAAATTATTGCTGGAAAGTACCATAAATGATAATATATCCCCGTATAACCAAGAGCAATTATAATAGCAATTGGAATCACAACAATTAAAAGTGGTATCAAATAAGAAAATGATAAATTAAATTGTGATATATAATTATTAATCACTGGAAAATATTTAATTATACTAGCAATAATTACAGGTATATATATTAAACTCCAAATTAAATATAAAGGTATAGTTTTTCTTATATAATCTTTAATGTAATTTGGATTACTTTTTTCTTTTTTAGCTACAAAATATCCAGTTATTATGAAAAATATCGGAACACAAATTCTAGTAATGATATTGTTAAATGCTAAGTCTAACCCATTAGAAGAGTTTAAAAATGGGCGTAAATGTAATATGATAATTAAGACTGATGAAATATATTTTAGGATATCCAAATTTTTGTAATTAAGATGATTTCTTTTATAATTTTCATCAATATTTTTTTGAATAAGTATTGTTGCAATACTAAAAAATATTATCATAAGAAGAATTGTAAAAGGATGTCCCAAGCTATTTTCTACTTGAAAAACATTTACTATTCTTAAAAATAATATTAATATCATTATAATTAATATTATTACTATATCATTTATATATTTCATTTACAGTTACCTCTAAATTATGTTTCTCTTTTTCATCAATTCACGCTCCAACTCAATTTACTTATATTATATTTATTTAACAATAAATATTATTATGATTATTCTATTTTATTTTAAAAAGCAAGAGAAAGAGTTAAGGCAGTAGCACATTATTAATCTTCCCTACTAAAAATTCTTTCCAAACTACATCATAATTTTCAATATATATTTATTTTTCTTCTTCTAATCTAAATTCACTATTTTCATCATAATATTTATATCTGTATAAAATATCATTATAATTTACTTCTACATCATGTCTACCATTTTTATACCATATTGAATATTCATAATTTTCTCCAAACAATTCATCTAGTTTTGCTTTCGTTTTTAATGCTATGTCAAAATACATATCATTTTCTGGTACCGCTTCAATATAATTTAATTTACTATGATTAGTAATGGTTTTTAAAATTCGCCATCCTTTCATATTTTCTTCTACCTGAAAAGGTTCAAATCCTAAATCTAAATATAATTTAGCAGCTAACCAAGTATGTGTTTGTGTATGTAATAATAACTTTTTATGTCCCAGTTCATTTGCTAACTTAATAAATTTATTAATCATTGGCCTAGACAAATGATAACCTTGATATTGTTTTTTTATTGCAAACCAATCAACAACCGCTTCATATCCAAATTCTTTTTCTGATAATAAAGAAATTGTTGCTGTCCCAACTTTTTCTCCTACATCATTGACTACAAAAAATAATTTTTTTGGAAGTTCATTTAAAAATGAATCATAAAAATCATGAAATGTTCTTAGTCCTTCTTCCTTACTCATAAATTCACCAGATTTAATATGAATGTTTATCCATTCTTCTTCATCACCTAATTTATAAAATTCATAATGAAAGCCATTTGGTAATCTATCATCTCCGAATTTTGAAGTATCAGAATAAGTCATCAATAATTCATGATATTCTAAAGTTTTTTCAATTGAATTCATCTTATCACCTTCCTCGTATAATAGTATACCATATTATTTTAGTTTTTAAGTTAATCTAAAACAACTTTAAATTGTTTCTTTTAGAGTTACAATTAACGAGTGATTTTTCAGTATCATACTAAATATTCTACAATCTAATTTAATAAAAAATCCGATTATTGTATTGACGATGATTCTTTTAAATATCATGTAATGAAAAATATTCAAAACGATAAAATAATTTGACAAGACAAAAAGACTGTGTTAACATAATCAAAAAAAAATGAAGGAGTAGAAAAATGAAGCATTTTAATAAAAATGAAGAAATTTTCATGGAAAATATCAATAGTAATGAAGAAATTTTTAAAGAAAACAGAGGTAGAACTAAAACAAATAGAAAGATTAAAAAACTTTTTGTTTTCATGACACCATTTATAATGGGAAATGCATTAACACTTTTTGCGTATAGTCCACATCTTGGTAATCCGTTTATATTAGAAAAAGTAAAAAGGCCCACCACGAAAGTAGTATCGATAGATTTATCTGGAAAAACAGAGACTCATGATACTTGGATATATTCCAAGGACGAAACCAAATTTAAATATTCCTATTTAACAGCAGTTTATCAAGTAAATAAGGATGGTAATTCATATCTAATAACAAAAACATATTCACTCCCTGTCATCGTTATGGGTGATGAAGTAGTAACTGCGGCTAAAAATAATGATGTCTCCTATATAGATTCACATTTTCCCTACACCACAGATGTTATTCCTACTAATCCAATGGATATTCCAAATAATAAATGGATTCTTTTCGGAAAATTATACAACAATACTATAATAGAAAGAATGGAAACACCAGAAGAAAATCTTAATAATCTAATGATATATATAATGCTTTCTATGTTTATTACTGAACTTTCTGGTCTTGTACTTTCAATATATAGTTGTTATATAGAAACGGAGGAACATAAAAGGGGAAAAACCAGATAATATTGATAAGAAAATGAAAAAGACCCAAGAAAGGTCTTTTTATCTTAATATTTTTCGAATCATCAAGTAATTTAGGTAAAATTCATTTTACCTATTTCAATCCATTCTTCTGGATTTATTATTTTTCCGAAGTTATTTCTAATTTATATAATCGTTCAATTGGTGAATCTGGTTTAAACGTTTCTACATTTTCAACAAATTTCCAACCAAATTTTTCATATAATCCAATATGTTTTGTATACAAATAAAGTTCTTTTATATTTGCTTTTCTTGCATTTTCGTTGACTGACTCCATTAATTTTCTACCAACATGTTGACCTCTATAAGTTTCTTCTACATAAACATTAATTAACCAAGGATAAATATCTGGACGACTTTCTAAATCTTCCGTCATTGATAATTGATACATTCCAACTGGTTTACCATCTATTAAAGCAACAAAAGTTTGGGGTAACCTATTTTTACAAAGAGAATGTTTTAAATTGCATCTTACCTCTTCAAAACTATTATGATTTCGTTTTCCCCATCAATTATAATTCCATTTACAAATGGTTTCAAAAATTTCATTATTACTATCTTCCAATCGAATAATTTCCATAACTTACCTTCTATCCTTATCTTTTATTATCTAAATATTCATGTCCTAAGATATCTTTTAAGACTAACATCGCATCAAGTTCACTATACCCATAATCTTGTTGTAATTTCGTAAATAATCTTCTAATTTCTTTTGCATAAGCTTTAATATCGACTTCTTTTTGGTATCTTACTAAAATAGGATATTTTTTACCCCATGCTTTTGTCCAATTTATTTTAGAATCTTTTTTTTCATCTGAATTTTGAATTACTGTTTCAATTTTACTCATTTCAACATCAAAATCAATTAATTTATCTAAAGAAATATGATAAAGTTTAGCTAATTTTTTTGATTGATAGATATCTGGAATGGTATCATTCGTTTCCCACTTAGAGATTGTTTGTCTACTTACTCCTAATTTTTCTGCGACTTCTTCTTGGGATAACCCAGATTTTTTTCTAAATTGAAATAAATTATTTCCTAAGTATACTATTTTAAATAAATTTTTTCTATCAATTATATATTACATTTACGCCCTATTTTTTAACAGTATGAAACATCATCTTAATTTATTTTCTTTTTTCTCATTTTTATAAAAATTTATAGCATCCGTTAAAATATTTTTTCCATACGCTTCAATTGCTATAGTATCATGCATTAATCTTTTAAATTCACTAAATTCTAAAGTATCAAATAAATATTTTACCGCTAATAAACTTAACGCATAACCATTGTATTTACTATTTACAAAACTTGTACCATGAGATAACTTGTTTAAATCTGGTATTACTTCAGTTTTTGTGATTAAATTATCTAGCCAATTATCAAAATTATTATCCTTTAAAAGTTTATGATACTCACCAGAAAATAGTTGCGCCATTCCTTCATCAAACCAAACAATTCTTTTCTTATTTTCTTTTTCCCAAATTAATTCTTGATACATAATATGAAATAACTCATGTGAAGCCAGATATAGTATTTTTTCATATGCTGGTGTTCCAACTATGGCTGTTTTCACATAAGCATTGATCATACCGTTATCAAATGTTCCCACTGCATATTGGGGAAGCGAAGTTCTTTCCCCTCTTAACGAATAAATATATTCCCTAAATTCTTCTACATTATCAAAATAATTAATTTGTATCTTTCTAAAACTTTTAACATCAAATAAACTTTTATAAAATTCAATTCTTTCATCTAAAATAGGATACATATTATCCGTAATATACTTCAATGTATCTGGTGAATATACAACGTATTTTTCATTATCTACTTGTAATTTTCTCATAAACATCTTTTCCTTCTAAATATTTTAAATTATTTTATAAATAATTGCTTTCTAATTTTTATTTTCTTAATATATAATCCATATTTACCTTGATAATTCATTTTCCATAATCCAACGTATATCTTCTATCGATTTATCAATATTAAATATCCCATTACCAACAGGGTAATAAACAGGATATACTTTATAATTTTTATTTTTTACTTCTAAAGTATGACATACTTTTCTATTTTCAGATACCGCTATTTTTTTTCTTAATATAATGGAACTAACTTGATTTCCAAATGTAATAATTACTTTGGGCTTAATAATATTGATTTCTTCTAATAATAAATCTAAATATTTTTCTAATACTTCATCTGGTAAAGGTCTTGCATCTAGTTGTGTACACTTCCCTAAATTCGTAATAAAAATCTTATTATTTTTTACTTCTTCATAAACATAATCACAGAATTCATAATCCCAATCTTTAGATTTCTTTGCAATAATTTGTTGATAGGTATTATCACTAAGTAAATTTACTTGATAAAATAATTTCCAAATATTTTTAGTACCTAACCACGGTGATTTTCTACCTTTCCAATTTTTATCACTTGCGATATTTCTACCAGTTGGATTCATAAAAACAAAACATATATCTGGATTGTTATCACAACCACCATAATAAATAGAATCTAATTCTTTTGCTCCATATTTTGATTGTAATTGATCATACTTCTTTTTTAAATTTGAAAAAGTCATTTCTTCACTTCCTTATGATTAATCCTTTTACTTTTTGTGAATAGAATATTCCACTCTATCCGTATCATACATTTTAGTATTTGGATTGAATCCCATTTTTTCTAATATACTAGTTCTATCCATGCCTACTTTTTCTAATACTTTTCCACTAGCTACATTTAGCGAATCAAAACCTGCAGAGATTTGTTCAATACCAACCTCATTTGATAAATAATGAATTACTTCACGTAACGCTTCAGTAGCATATCCTTTTTTCCAATATTTAGACCCAATACAATAATACATATAAGCATTATTTTCTTCCATCATTTTTTTATAATTAATTACACTTATATTTCCTATTGATTCACCGGTTTCTTTTAAAATAATATTCCAATTATAAGCACCATCCTTATACTGATCTCGCCATATTGACAAAATTCTTCTTGTTTCATCAAGATTATTATGTGCTTTCCATCCTAAATAAACAGTCATTTTTTTATCACTTATCCAATTATTAAAAATGGATAATAAATCTTCATTTTCAAATTTTCTTAAAATTAATCTTTCCGTAAATAAAGTTTTTGTGCCTAAATCATTCATATTATTTTTTCTCCTATTTCTAGTTCTAAAAAAGTTTTCCTTTTAAATTTAAATCCATTTTATCGCTTCTTTTTATTAATTGGTAACATTTTGGTTTTAGTTCATTTTCGTAAAGAGAAACAAGGTCTTCTCCTTCTTCTTCAGTAAAAGGTGTTAACATCGGTGTTCCCAAATAACATTGCGATTCATAAACAATTGGTTCTATTCCTCTCATTAATAATTCTATTTCTCTTTCGTAATCATCTTTCAATTCTAAAACTGGTGTAAATAATGTAATATCATATTCTTTTAATAATTCACTATATTTATGAAGCATTCTTTCTTCTTCAATTGAAAATAATTGACTCTTTCTTGCACCTTCACATATTTTATAAATCCCAAATTTTTTACAAAGTAAAATACTATATACATACATCGCACTACGGCATGTTAAACAATAAAATTGACGTAAACAAAAATGAGGATAAACTTTGGCTATTTCGCCTAAAGTCTTTTGTAAAATCGTTTCTCTTAAAATTTTAAAATAAGCCATTGTCGTTCCAATACCCAAAAATTCGACTTGATTCTCTCCGTATCGTTCGATTAATCTTTGTGCAGTTTTTTCTGCTCTTTCTACCCCACTGCTGCAACCATTGTTATAATGAACAAGCATAACTTTGTACCCTTCTTCTATTATTTTACAAGTTGCTAACATAGAATCAAGCCCTCCAGAAAATAAAACTAAAACTTTTTCTCTCACCAAAACCACCTCTATCTTTGATAATTTTTATTATTTAAGTAAATCTCCTTATAATTTGGACTTTGATATAAATTTGTATCAAAATGAATAAATAAATCATCCATTAAGTTGTTGTTATTTTCTAAATTAGTACATCCTACTTCATGACCAGTTAATGATTTTGAAAAAACATAATATTGATTTGGCAAAGAATAATTATGATAATCATAATCTGGATAAATAATACCCGCAGTAGAATCAAATAACATCCATTTATCATTTAAGTAAATCTCTAAAAAGATATGACCTTGATGTGAATACGCACCATCATTATGATTTTGTAAATCTTTAACCCAATCTATTTTTGCGGTTTGAATATAAATAGTAGGAATTCCATTCATACGTAAAATTGGTGCTAACGCAGTTCCTACATCACTACATCCTGACCATATTTTATCACGAAATATTTCTTCACTTGTTCTTGTAAATTTTTTTATTTGATGATTTTGATCCCTTTTCATCTCTGACATAAATAACTGGTATAAATGAGCAATATCATTAATTGTTTCTATTTTACCAACTTTTTGATTAAATATTAACATTTCTTTTCCAACTTGGTGTTGGCCAATATTTTTTAAACATTCTAAACGATTATCATGACAAACGGTTTCTATCATATGTTTCATATTTTTCTCCTTACAAATGTTTTTTATTATTTACTCTTTGTTCTTTTTCTAAAACTTTTTTTATATATTCAAATCCTTTATTTATCTTATCTTCTATTTCAATTTCTTTACTATAAATTTTTCTAAGATGATCCATTACTAACACTTCACCATCATACATATGATAAAAACTATCATATCCATATTCTTGAAAGGGAAATATCTCAGAAAAAGGTTTATTATTTAAAATTGGGTCTGTTACCATTTCACTATATTGCCAAGTAATAAATGGAGAATCATATTCTCTTCTTGGTGTTTCTGGATGAATATTTTTCCATTTTTCAAACCATAAAAAATGTAAAGTTTCATGAGCGCAAACTTCTATTAACTTATCATCTTCTACGCCAGTTGATATAGAAAAATTAAAACTATCTAAATATCTTGGAAATACTGGAATTAATCCTACTTTTCCCTCAATTATATTTAAATTAACTGGCCAATTAACACGTAAATAATTGGATAATTCTTGAAAATAAATATCATTATATTTTTTCCATAAATTATTATATCGTATTACTTCTTGTTCCATCCTTTTTTCATACTTTTCGTATTCTTCTTTCACTACACACTCTATTATCTTATATACTTCTTCTTTAGGAAGATTTTTATCTAAATTTGCTAATTTAGGAAAGTATTGAATGGTAAAGTCATGAACACTTAATACACCAGTATCCTCATAATACGCCCACTTTATTGTATCGATATTTTCTTTTAAAGTCATTTTTTTAAATTTTAACTTTGGTATATTCATCTATATATTTCTCCTTAAAAATAATATCTTTTTTCATCTATTTCATTATAACATAGTTTTATATAAAAAGAAAAAGTAGACATAAATTGTAATTCATTCTATCTAATATTATAATAATTTCTTTTTTACAAGTACTTTTCCTTGAAACAAATATTCTTTTTTCTTTTCTGCTTCTGGTATAAAAACTGGGTTCCAATAATATTCTGCTTGTTTGATAGACTCTTCTAAAGTCAAATTATCATTAGGAAGCAAAATGGCACTAGATTTAAATAATTCTCCAGTTAAACTTAATTCGTAGACGTCACTTCCTAACAATTTATGTCGCCAAAATTCTATTCCATCTTTATCAGTACCCCAAATCGAATGCAATCTACTTGGTAGTGATGAAAAATAGTTACTTCGACATATCTCTAATGCCATCTCACATTTTGTACGATTCGCATTAGAGATAATCATATATACATATTCTAATAAATCTCTCATCACTTCTGGGTCTTGGTGTTCTATCTCTTCTTCTAAATAATATTTTATAGCATATGCTAAAGAACCTTTTTCTCCATCGGTATTATAACAAATTGTATTAAAATCTGGAATGGCTCTACCACATTTCGATATGAAATTGTCATCTACCATAAATTCATTATTTTCTCGCCACATATCATCATATTCATTAGATGTATGGATATGATACATTATTTTATTTTCAACTTTCATAAAGCCCCCTCTAATTGTTGTATATTATACACTTTCTAATTTTATTGTCAATACTGGCTTTTTTCAAAAAGACTTTTATGTTATTATTATAATGAAAGGATGATGTTATGATTCGTATTTGTTTTGTCTGTCTTGGAAATATTTGTAGATCTCCAATGGCCGAATTTATTTTTAAAAACCTGATAGAACAAGAAGGATTAGAAAATAAAATTTTTATTGAGTCAAAAGGGACCAGCGATGAAGAATTTGGTAATCCAATACACCATGGTACAATCAAAGAATTAAAAAAGCATCACATTCCATATCAAAATAGAACTGCAAAATATCTAAAAAAAGAAGACTATCATAAGTTTGATTATTTCATTGGAATGGATTCTTTTAACTGTCAATCAATGAAACAATTATTTTCAGATGACCCTGAATTAAAAATTTTTAGACTTCTTGATTTTTCACCATTAAAGAAAGATATTGCTGATCCATGGTATACAAATAACTTTTCTTTAACTTATGAAGAAATAGAGATTGGTTGCAAATATTTACTTGAGTATCTAATCAAAAAAGAGAATTTTTAATTAATTCTCCTTTTTGTTTATATTACTATTTTACTTCTTTTTCTTTTGATAATTAAAATAATTTATTGCAGCCATCAGTTGTGGATCATTCCCATTTATAATATCATCTATACTTAATACTACTTTTTCGTCAGGATGAAGAATCATTGGTTTTAATAGTTCTTTTCTTGATGTGAAAAATTCTTCAAGATCCTTTTTTCTGTACCCTTTGCAATTAAAATTATTACTTCTTACAACAAGATTAAGTGATTTTAATTTCAACTACCCTGGAATATTTTCGAAACAATTTAATGAAGTACTAATATCGGTACCAATAGAATAAGTACCAATTCTTTTTAAATCAACATATGCCATTCGGCCACTAGAAAATACTTTTTCATTTACTAGAACGACAACATTTTTGTTCTTGAGATATTCCACAAGTGGCTTAATAATCCGAGAATCCCCACCCATATTATCTCGCAAATCAACAATATAATTATCAATATTCTCTTCTTCAGAAACAAGATTTAACTGATTGATTAATTGAAGCATTTGATTATCGTGTTTACTTCTACATTCATGATAGTGAATAACAATAGAATTATCATAAATTTCATAGGAATAATTTTCTATTTTTTCTTCTAATATTGGTTTTGGCAACTTATCTTTTTGGAATTTAATTTCCGTAATTTTTCCATTAAACAATACTTGAAACGTAATAACATCTGAATTATTATTTATACTTGGTAAAGATTTTAAAATCTCAAAATTACATAAATTTGCCTCTTGTATCACTTCTAAATATTCTTTAGTAGAATAACTAATCATATTTTCTAATTCTTCTAGTAATTTATCAATCAGAATATTATTGACTGCTACTACTTTTGATCCTTTACAATTTTTTATTTCTTCAGAATGATTGATAACATAAACTATCCCATCTTGAATTTTAAACTTAATTGGCATCGTAATATTTTAAAAGTTCATTTAAACCTTTTTCAGTAACTACAATATCTAAATCTCCCGCGGTTTCTAATATTTCACAGATTACTAAAACTGAACTAGATAAAATTCAATATTCATTTTTATCTAATTTCAAATTTTCAATCAACTGGATCAACTGTTCTTTATTCATTCTTTTTTCCATACTGAGTAATCCTTTCATAAAATATTAAATTTATTTACGAAGTATTTTTCTACATTTAAATCAATTTTAAAATTTTG
The DNA here is from genome assembly GCA_944332435.1 of uncultured Bacilli bacterium. GTDB lineage: Bacteria > Bacillota_I > Bacilli_A > RF39 > UBA660 > MGBC107952. The sequence continues at coordinate 14,215 of CALVJW010000016.1, forward strand.
GAAATATAATTTTCTAATATATCTTTCATAATTAGTGGAATATTTTGAATAAAATTATCAGTTTGTTCTTTATCTGAATCTATAGCCTCTTTTTCGATATTAGGAAAATCACTAATTCCTTTTATCACAATAAACTTTATATTATTTTTATTGCAAACATAAGCAATTGCTCCTGCCTCTGTATCGGCAATCGTTACTTGATTATCATTTAATAAATTATATTCTTCTAATCTAACAATTGCTCGATCTCCTGTTGCTAGTAACCCTGTTTTATATTCAAAATTTAAATTATCTAAATTAATATTTGTAACAAACATTTCTTTAAATATTGGCTCATAATCAGGTATTGTACAATCCCATTGAACAACTTTATTAGGAATAATAATATCTAACATATGATTTTTTCTATCGATTCCCCCACAAGTTCCAATTAAAATTAAAGTATCAATATCAAATTTACATATCATATATTGAACAGCGCCAGCTGAATTTGTTTTTCTAACACCTGTTCTAAAAAATAATATTTGATTTTCAATAAAATATTCACCATAAGGATAACTGTTACAATCCTCTATATTCAAATTTTTATATTCCAGTAAATAGTTCCATTCTCTTTTTGCTGTTATACATATTGCTTTCATTAAATCACCCTTTCGACAACATTGATAATTGGTTCAATTTTTACTTTTCTTCAAATAACTCTTCTTACCTTTGAATGTTTATTTCTAAATCTTTTAAAATTTTTTCTAAACTCACTTTCATAATCACAAATATCTTCTTTTCTAATTTTTTTAATTAATACATTCATTAATTACACCATTTTCATTTAGAAATAATATTTTTCCCTATTCGATACTCTTCTAAAGAACTAAATATATTATTCTTTTACTTTGATTATTTACAAAACTTTTACTATTGAATAACTCCTTATAATTTTTATTTACATTTTGAATGATATATTTCATTGTATCGTTCTTTTGACATTATATTAGTATAAGTTGTAATAGGCACACCTTCTTTATACCAAGCGTTCTCTCTTATTTCATATGGTACAAATCCTAATTTTTCATTTATACTTTTTGACCTTATATTTCCTTCGTCATAACCACACAATATATTTTCATAACCTTGTTCAAATAAGAATTTAAAAACTTCTTTTAATGCCTCCGTTGTATACCCTTTTTTCCAATAATTAGGATGTGTATTAAAAGATAATTCAATTGCATTGATATCCTTTCTTTCCCTATCAGCAGTAATATTAGCAATAGGTATAAAGTTATCTTTTAAATATACAATCCAGTCATAAGAATTATCATATGGTTTTTCCCATCCTTCAATCTTTGCTCCGTCATATTTTACATATTCAAATTCTCCATTAATCTCTCTAAGTTTTCTAAAATCATATTCATATACTTTTTTATAATCTTCAATCGTTCCTCTTTTTAGTAGTAGTCTTTCGGTATCTAATTGAGGGGTAATATAAATCATAAAATCTCTCCTTTACAATAGAATTCATGTTATTTTATTTTTTCTTGACTTAATAATGACTCCAGTTCTAACAAAATATCTTGATATGCTGGACGTGGATCATGTCCAATTCCATCATAAGTATAAAAAGAAGCGTTTACTCCAAACTTTTTATATAACTCTTGGGCATTTTTCCATCTTTCGCTCATAGAACTACTCCCAAATATTTGATCGATTTGGATAAGTTCATTTTGTTTTATCATTTCTTTATGACAAGGTTCATGGTTTTGATTCTATACAAAAGGATTATTTTGATCCTCTCCTCCCATATAATATACTTGTTTTATATTTTTAAATTGTTCTATCTTATTTTCATTCATCGGATCACCAGTTAACGTTTCTATATTTCCTAACCCAATCGGCCATAATAAATTATTCCCACAAAACTCTTTTACTGGTAATGTTAAAATTCCAGATACACCTCCGGCAATACACATTTTGACATATTCAGGGTGTAATATCGTAAAACGATTAGCAAATTTAGCGGAAGCCGAAAATCCATCTATCACAAATTTTTCATCAATATCAATTCCACTAGTTTGTAATCTTTTTTTGGCATCTTCAAACATGGCAAGTAATTGTAAATCTACTCTTTCTAACCCGTATTCTTTTATTTTTGGTGTTGTTTTCATAAGAGAATTCGTAGCTAACATATGGTTATAAATTGTCTCTTCTCCGTTATATACTCTAGGAAATAATGGATATAAAACAGGTAAACCAAGCTCATTAGCAATTTTATAAATTGGCAAATTAGGATGTAATCCCTCTTTTAACATAGATTCTTTCGCTACATCAACATTATCTGTAGAATGGGATATATTACTTCCTTCTATTATTAACGTTGTTTGTTCTTTGATATTATCAGGAATATATAAAACATAGTCAAAATGAAAATCATCTTGACTTGGAACTTGAATTAATGTTCCATTAAGCCAGAAAACTTCTGTTCCTTTTCCTAAAGGATACACTTTACAATCTTGAAAACCATTCATACTTTCACATCCTCCTGATTATTGTTACTAAATTTCATATAATATCTTATTTCTGTTTCTTCTATAATCGAAAAGCCTAATTTTTGATAGAGAGAAATCGCTCGTTTATTTAACTTATATACCCATAAATAAACAATATCCCATTCCGTTAATAATTGTTTCAAAATGTTTGTTCCAATCTTCTTATTTCTATTATTCTCTTCTAAATATAGTTCATTTATCAATAATCCATCATCTTTATTTTCAATGCATAAACACCCTACTTTATGGTGATTTACCTCTATCATTTTATAATGTTCTAGTTGCTTATGAACTTGTTCTTTAACATACTGATTGATTTGTTCTTTTTCCTCTTTTGTTAGATTACCAGCATATTCAAAAATATTATTTAATTCATAATCAATTAATTTTGATATATCCTGTTTTGTTGCTTTTTTTAATTCATATTCCATGATTATCACTCTTTTTTTATTTATTTTGCTGTTTCATATATTGTTTTATAAGTGGAATTCTTTTTTTATCTTTTTCTCTTGTACTCATTTCTAAATACGTTAAATATTCTTCAATATTTTGTAAATAATAATCTCCTACTTTTTCTGGTTGATAGTTTAGAGTCTCTTTCTTTCCATCACATACACACTCTATTTTATCCGTTACTTCATACCAATCATTTCCCTTTGATTTTAACTGATAGTTCTTTTTTAATTCTTCTAAACCTAAATCTGTAACTGCAATATCTAAATCACCAGCATCAGGATAAATACCTCTTAATACTAAAGCACTAGATGATAAAATCCAATATTCCTCTACATCTAGTTTTAAAGAAGATAGTAATTCTAATAATTCTGTTTGATTCATTCTTTTTTCCATACTAAGAACTCCTTTCGCACATATGATTCTAAACTTCTAATTTTTTCACTTTTTCTTTGCCTTTCTCGATTACACGATTCATTGTTTCTTGTCTTTGATACAACAATTCTAATTTCTTTTTCAAATCTGTCTCTAATGTTATAAATTGTTCTTGTATCTTTTTTACTTCAGGGAAATCATATGATCCATACTCTGATAAAAATTCTTTTTTTAGAGATTGTAATTGTTCTATCGAATCTTCATAAACTCCAGTTGACACTTCTAATGCTTTCTGTTCACTAGATAATTGTTCTACTATTTTTTCAGCATTTAGATATGCAACCTGATTTTCTTTATCCTTCCCTAAATTACGCATTCCTCGTATTCCGTAGTTTACAAATATAGCTCCTAAGAATATATCAAAAACAGATACTTTTTTCTTTAAAAAACGAGAAATTCCAAAACCAGTTATCAAAGTACTTGTTATTATTTTTCCAAGTGTTTTAAAGATACCTCGTTTTTTCTTTTTACTTGGTAATGATAAAACTTGCTGATTCATTTTTTCCATCAATTGCTGTTGTCTTTTTATTTTAAGAATGAGTTCTTGTTTTAGCAACTCATTTTTGATAAGTATTGATTCTTTTTTATTTTGTATTTTTTCTTTGATTTGGCTTTGTTTTGTATAACATTCTTTTTTTAATATATTACAATCTCCATATAGTTTTCTAATTTTTTCATTTTTTTGATAAGGTGTCATTTTTGATTGTAGTCGTTCTATTTTTTCAATTGTCTGATGAAAGTTAGTCGAAGTCATTGTTTGTTTAATTTGATTTAGTTCTTGTTCAAAAGAATAAGTTAGCATCCGTAGTTGTTCTTCTTCTAAATCCATACCACCCTTTTTCTTTTGTTCTAAACTAAGTTCTTGTAATCTTTGACTTACAATTTGTTCTTGGTGTTCTACTATTTTGTTTGTTTGTTTTTGTGTTGAATCTATTGCAGTAATTTTTTCCTTGCTTTCTGTAATTTTTTTCTGATTGTCTTTCTTTCCTTTTTTCTTATTGTTTTTTTCTACCTCATTTAACTCTTGTTTCACTTCTTCCAATGTCTTTTTTTGTTGGTTTTGTTTTTCTTGTATTTTTATTAAAGCTTCTTTTTTTTGAATTGCTTCTTGTTTTGTCTCTATCTTTTTTGTAGTTACTTTTTTTACTTCTATTTTTAATAAACTTGTTTCTTCTTGTAAAAATTGTAATTTTTTATCAATTTGAAGTAATTTGTTTGTTTCTTTTTTCTTTGGTAATAAAATTGTCTCTATTGCTCCTAAAAATAATCCAATTACTGTCATACATATTACCTTAGGTTTTGAATATGTTTTTAGTTGTTGTTTTTTACGTTCTTCTTCTTTTCTTTTTTTTATTTTCTTTTCTTCTTCCTTTTTTTTCTTTCTTTGCTTTTTCAAATTTCTAAGCCAGAGAAAAAAGCGATTTTTTCTACTCCCTCGTTCCCCCATAATATCACCTATTTAGTATTATATCATAGATTTAATAATTTTTATTCTATATAGAAAAAAAGAAGATTTCTCTTCTTTTAACTAATAATACTTACTAATGTTATTTTAGCATATCCATTTCCCGTATTACCGGTAATATTTCCACTACCTCTTGGATTTGGCATTGAAGCATTACCAGCAATCATAGAAGTACTGGTAAACTTTTTACCAGAATAATGTACCGGCGTTGCAGTATGTTTTCCTGAACTATCGATAGCATTGCATCCATTATGACCTGAGATAAAGGATGAACCTCCTGATCCTGAACTAACACCAGTGGTAACATAACCGCCACCACCACCACCGTAGTAGCCACCACCGCCACCACTTCCGTGCTGAGTTTCAGAATCTCCACCAATACCAAACTTACCTGAGCCACCGTTATTAGCAGCTCCAGTTCCACCTGCAGTTTGTGTACCACCAGTTGCTAAAGTATGTGAAGTACTTCCCGCATTTAATATTCCGGCTCCTCCAGTCAGTGCTCCACCATATCCTCCTATTGCTGCATTGTTATAATTAGAAGCACCCGCTCCTCCAGCAGCAACCATAATACGACTACGAAGTCCTGAAGTTTCATTCCAATAACCATTTTCTAATCGAATATCAGTAGAACCTCCTCCAGAACCTCCACCTTGGTAAGAAACTCCTCCAGAACCTCCTCCATTAAATGTAGCGGTAGCCGGATTTGAAGACGAACCATTATATCCTTTTTGACCTACATAAATATATACTTTTTCATTTGCTTCCAAAGTCATAATTCCTGAAGTATAAGCACCCTTTCCACCAGCTACTAAAGTACCGGTACCATTGGTGTTAGGATAACTAGATCCTCCTTGCGCACCCCACAATTCAAACTTATAAGACCCTTTTATTGGTGATGTAAACTCTTGTTCTGTCTGTTTATAATCAAAATTATTATTCGTATTAATTCTAATTACAGTACGTATTCTTTGAGAAATAATTTTTCCATCTTCTACTAATTTATAAGTCAGTTGATAAACTCCCGTCGAAGTCCCTACACTACCAGATATTTTTACCCGAGTATCATTTTCAACGGTACTACCATCTTTCTTTCTTACAAAATATCCTGGTTCTGTATATGTCGTATCTTGTAGTACAATTTGGCTATTTCCTTTTAAAAATAATTGCTCTGTTGTTTCTATATCACTAATATTAAGATCACCTACAGATGATTCTAAACTATTGTATAAATATACCACACGAACTCCATAATCGCCTTTTACTAGAGGGTGTGTAACAGGAATATCAATTGTAATCACAGAATCTTTTTTTCCTGGATCCACATTTAAAAAGGTTTCATTCGTTATTTTTACTTTTCCATAGCTACTTCCGCTTACTAACTTTGTTGTATAATCTCCATAGTGAAAGCTATTCGTTGTTTTATCAAAACTAAGTGTCTTTACTGAATTATCTTCAAATGTAAAACTAAGACAATTATCACCAGTATCACATTTAGCAGCTACTTTTATCTTTTGTTCTTCAAAACTTTCTGCTACTTTCTTGGTCATCAATCCTTGCTTAATTAATAACTCTGTTTTTAATCCATCTTTTACATATAATTCTTTTAGATTCAACACAATTTGAAATAAAATTAAAATAATTACTAAAGTTAAACTAAATGATACAGTAAGTTCTACAACTGTAAATCCTTTTCTATTTCTTATCATCCCATTTTTATTCATACAGAACCCTCACTATTCTTTCATAATTATATACTATTTTACTATTATTTTTCAAGTAGTGAAACAAGAAAAAAAGAATAGTAATTATTCTTTTGGTGGTTTATATTCTAAAACATCATTAATATCACAGCCCATTACATAACAAAGTTTTGCTAGAACATCCATATCTACCTTTGTTAAAGGTGCATTATTATAATATGATTTTACTGTTTGATGTTTGAGTCCTGTTTCTTTACTAAGTTCATAAACACTAACTTCTCTAGCATCCATAATTTCTTTAATTTTTATATTCATTTTACCATAATCTTTGTATTCTGCTATTTTTCTTTTTACACCAACTGTTTTTACACTCAAACATATCACCTCAAATTCACTTTTATTTTAACATGTTTCCACTTCCAAAAATATTCCTTTGTATTAGTGCCATTATAATGGTATAATAATCACAGGAGGTGAACCTGTGCCTGTAAAACACCATTATACTACACTAGAAAAAGAAGCAGATAGAATTACATTGTTGTTAATTAAAAATCGGCGTACCGATAAAGATATGTTTACTTTAATTGATGAATTTATGGATTCTAAGTTCAAAGAAGAAGCTGTGATGATAAAATGTTTAATCCCCACATTTCTTGCAAGACATTTTTATTATAGTATTGAATCAATCGATCCATTCCGTATTCGTTCCTTCAAAATAAAAACTTCACGTTAATTTTCGTGAAGCTTTTTATTTAATTGATCCAAAACGGTTGAATGGGAATAACGAAAAATTCGTGGTTCCTAAAATATCTTTTTTTGCTACTAACCCAATTGTTCTACTATCCGTAGAATTCATTCGATTATCCCCCATTACAAAATAATAATCATTTGGAATTTCATCGTATCCCAATTCTTCTAATTTAAAATTGCCTGTTTTCCCATGTTGAAAAGTTTCTTTTACTTCTTTGTCATTAATATAAAGTTTTCCTTTTTGATAAAAAACATTATCACCTGGCAGTCCAACGATTCGTTTTACTAATTTTGTACCATGATAATCTAGTACAACAATTTGAAATCGCTCATAATTATGATTCCACTTATTTAATAATAATATCTGTTTATCTTCTAATGTTGGTACCATAGACGTTCCTTGTACTCTAACAGGAGTAATAAGAAAAGTACGAATCAATATTACTACAGCTATGATAATGATATAAGGAATACATTCTTTTAGTAATTTCACTAGTTCCTCCTTAAGAAAAAATAAGACGGTAACGCCTTATTAATTTCTTTCTTTAATTTTAATTTGTTTAACAGAATCTCTAAGGTAACCTAATTTAGCTTGTCTTACACTACCTTTTCTATCAACGTTAATGTAATCAATAATAGGTGTATTCATTGGGAATGTTCTTTCTACTCCAACACCATTAGATATTTTTCTAACGATAAAGTTTTTACTAATTCCACTACCTTGAATTGCCATAACAGTTCCTTTAAACTCTTGAATTCTTTCTTTGTTTCCTTCTTTTACCTTAACACCAACAGTAATTGTATCTCCTACTTGGAAAGCTGGTAAATCTGTTCTAATTTGGTTTTTTGTAACTGTTTTAAGTAAATCCATTTCGTTTTCGCTTCCTTTCTTTCTAAACCATAATCATTCACTAATTGTTACAAGATTAGTCAGCGGATTAAGTCGACGTTTTACATTATAACATAAAATCAAACATGATGCAAGATTATCTTGATCTTCTTCCAGTCGTTTTTTCATTTTCGTCAACAAGTGGTGTCAAATATACTTCTTTAATACGTAGTTCGCGCTCTAATAAGGCAATTTTTTTCATCAATAGTTCAACATAACGTTGTTCCAAAAATTCTCGATAATTATTCATAATTGTTCGACGATAGCGATCTAAGTCATTTAATACAATCTCAATTAAACTTCCATCTTCATCTTCTCCATTTTCAATCATTTCTAATACTTGCAAAATATATTGCAGATAAGAATCTAATTTTCTCTTAATTTTTCGTTTTAATACTTTTTCAATAAAAGATGGATTAATGATAACCATTTGATTTACCATAACACCATCATATTTAATTTGATTTTTTGGTGTTACTTTAAACCCTTTTGCTTTACTATAATCAATATATACAATTTCTCCATTATAATCTTCTGTTGATAAATAATAATGTTTTTGTTTTTGTTTTTTATGGCTCATACTATCATCTCTTTTCTAATAAATCAGGTCTACGTTCTTTGGTCCTTTTTATTTGTTCTTGATAACGCCACTCTTCTATTTTTTTGTGATGACCAGAAAGTAATACTTCTGGCACTTTCATTCCTCTAAATTCGACTGGTTTGGTATAAACTGGATAATCTAATAAATTATTATGAAAGGAGTCTTTAATATGGGATTCTGTTGTAATCACACCATCTAATAATCGGACAATGCTATCAGTAATAACCATACTTGCTAGTTCTCCCCCTGTTAGAACATAATCACCAATACTAAGTTCTAAATCAGCACAACTTCTAATTCTTTCATCGAATCCTTCATAATGTCCACAAATAAAAATTAAATGTTTCTTTTTTGTTAAAGTATATGCCATTTGTTCGGTATGAGTAATCCCTTGTGGTGATAGTAAAATTACATAAGAATCGTCGGTTTTAATTGCATCTAAACAATCAAAGATTGGTTGTGGCATCAATACCATTCCAGCTCCTCCACCATAACTATAATCATCTACTTTTTTATGTGGATCTAAGGAATAATCACGAAAATTAATAATATTAATTTCTACTTGCTTATTATGAATTGCACGTTTGATAATTGATTCTGTTAAAAAACCATCAAACATAGCTGGAAATAAAGTTAAAATATCAATTTTCATTTAATAATCCCTCAATATTTTGTACTTCTATCTTATGTTGTTCTAAATCTACTTTTATAATAAATTCTGATACATTTGGTATAAAACAAGTATATTTATCTCCAATAACACTAAAAATATCATGTGCTTTACTTTTTAAAATATTTTTTACTGTTCCAATTGCTTCATCTTGATAATAAACGGTTAACCCAATTAAATCTTCACTAAAATAGCCATCCACTTGCACATCTTCTTTATTAAAGTAAATACTATCACCTTTATAAATAATAACATCATTAATATCATTGATTTCTTCAAATGTAACCATATCATAAATCTTATGATGACGATAACGTTTGATTGTAAATGGTTGTTTCTCTTTTCCTATATATAAGATTCTTCCTGGTTTTAATACTTCTTCTTTAAATTCAATATCACTAATAATTCTAATTTCTCCTTTAATACCATGAGTTCCAACCATATCACCAATATATCTCAATTCCATACTACACCTACTTATCTAATTCATAAAGAATAATGCTTGTTGCAACTCCAACATTAAGTGATTCACAAGTACTACTCATATCAATATATATAAAGTCATCACAAAGGTCTGCGACTTCTTCACTCATTCCATTTCCTTCATTGCCCATTATTATAGCAAACTTTGATTTTTTTGCAATCTCTTTTAAGCTTTTTCCATGTGTTACTCTTGTTCCTAAAATATCGTATTGTTTTTCTTTTAAACTTGGTAAGAATGTGATTAAATCTCGCTCGATGATGTTAATGTGAAAAATCATCCCTTGACTAGAACGTACCACTTTTGGATTATATAAATCAACAGTTCCTTTTCCTAAAACAATGGTATCAACATGAAAAGCTACTGCACTACGAATAATTGTTCCAAGATTTCCCGGATCTTGAATTCCGTCTAATACCAAAATACGATTTCCTAATGTTTCTTTTTCTACGCATTTAGAAACAACTCCCATCACTGGTTGTGGTGCTTCTACATCACTAATATAATAAAGTAAATCATTGGTTACGTACATCTTATCTACATCTAATGGAAATAATTCATCTTGTTCTAATATTAATTCTTTTAAATATCCACTTTTAAATGCCTCTAATACTAAGTGACTACCTTCTACTAAAAACAATCCCGTTTTATCGCGATATTTTTTTTGATTTAACTTTTTTAACTCTTTTATTTTCTTATTATCTGTCGATGTATAAAGCATAGTATCACCTAAACAGTATTTTAACACATTTTACATAGTTTTAAAAGAATTAGGCAAGGAAAAAGAAACTTATTTCTAAGCTTCTTTTGCATAATCACATTCACTACATTTGATCATTCCTTTTTTAGTTACGACTAAAGCTTTTCCACATTCTGGACATTTTTCTCCGGTTGGTTGATCCCAGAATGCTGTTTTACATTTTGGATAACGATTGCATCCATAGAAAAGTTTTCCTCTACGACTTTTCTTTTCAATGATTTGTCCCTCATCACAATTTGGACACTTACAAATAATCGTTTCTTCTTTTGGCTCTGTTTTAATATATTTACACTCTGGATAATTACTACATGCGACAAACTGTCCATAGCGTCCTTTACGGATGACTAAGTCACTACCACAATTTGGACATACCTCACCTGTTTTTTCTGGTGCTTTCTTCTCTAATTTATCAAATGCATCTTTTAAAGCTGGTTCAAATTCTTTATAGAAATGTTCTAATGTTTTATACCAAACTTTTTTTCCTTCCGCAATTTTATCTAAATCAGCTTCCATCTTTGCTGTATATTCAACATTGATAATATGACTAAAACATTCTTGCAATTTGTCTGTTACTTCGATTCCAATCTCCGTTGGTTGGAATTTCTTTTCAACTAAATTAACATATCCTCTTGTTTTAATATTATCTAAAATTGTCGCATACGTACTAGGACGTCCAATTCCTAATTCTTCTAATTCTTTAATTAATTTTGCTTCTGTAAATCTTGCTGGTGGTTTGGTAAAATGTTGTTCTTTGGTAATCTCATTGGCAACAATAACATTGGATTGATAAGTATCAAGTGGTGGTAGCACTTTATCATCTGCTTGTTCATAATCACCATATACTTTTAAATACCCATCAAATACAATTACTTGACCAGTTGCTTTAAATTGATAGTCATGATTATTTAAAATAACAGTTGTATTTTCTGTCTTCGCATCATGCATTAAACTTGCAAGAGCACGCATATAAATTAAACGATAAAGTTTATATTCATCATCAGTTAAATATGGTTTTATACTAAGTGGATCACGATTAATGCTCGTTGGTCGAATCCCTTCATGGGCATCTTGCACATTTTCTTTTTTCTTACTTTTTCTTACAACCCCAACATACTCTTTTCCATATTTATCATTAATGTATGCATAAGTTGCTTTAATAAAATCATCAGATAAACGAGTAGAATCGGTACGCATATAAGTAATAAGCCCAACAGTTTCTGTATCTAATTCAATTCCTTCATATAATTTTTGTGCAACACTCATCGTCTTTTTCGCACTAAATCCTAATTTTGTTGATGCTTCTTGTTGTAAAGTACTTGTAATAAACGGTAATTTTGCTTTACGACTCTTCTTCTTCTTTTCCACACTTTCAATCATAAAAGAATTGGTTAATTGTTTCAATATTTCATTTGCTTCGCTTTCACTTTTTACTTCAATTTCTTTATTTTGATAAGCAAATAAGTCAGCTTCAAACTCTTTAAATAATGCAGTAATGGTCCAATACTCTTCCGATTGAAATGCTTCAATTTCTCTTTCACGATCAACAATTAACTTTAAAGCGACGCTTTGTACACGTCCAGCACTCGTACCAGCTGTTTTTGATTGAATAAGCTTACTAAGACGGAATCCAATAATACGGTCTAAAATTCTTCTCGTCTCTTGCGAATTTACTAAATTTTGGTCAATCTTTCTTGCATGTTGAAAAGATTCTAATACCGCATTTTTCGTAATTTCATGAAATACTATACGTTCATAATTTTCCTCGTTTAAGCCAAGGCAATCATATAAATGGAAACTAATTGCTTCTCCTTCACGGTCGGGGTCGGTTGCAAGATAAACAAAGTCTGAATTTTTTACTTCTTTTTTTAATTCATCAATGACTTTTTTCTTCCCTTTAATTGTTGTATAATTTGGCTTAAAATGATTTTCAATATCAACACCTAGTCCATATTTTCCCTTAGTTGAAAGATCTCGAATATGTCCTTTACTAGATAATACTTTAAATTCTTTTCCCAAATATTTTTCAATTGTTTTTGATTTACTTGGGGACTCCACAATTACTAATTTTTTTGCCATAATCCACTTCCTTTGTCATGTTACATTTATACACTATAAATATCATAATGTCAACTGCATAATAATATACACCAAAAAAATACTTTATTCCTGTTCAAATGCAAAAAAATAAGGATTTTTTAAAATTTCTTCTTGTAACGTTGTCTTTTCTCCATGTCCTGGATAGATTGTAATTTCTTTTGGATACTGTTTCAATTTTTCTAAAGAATGTTTCATATCGATACTATTTCCACCAGGTAAATCCATTCTACCAATGGATCCTTGAAAGATAAAATCTCCCACAAACATTACTTGTTCTTCTTTAAAATAAACACTGATTAAATCTTCTTTATGTCCAGGAGTTGGTATCATTTCAAACGTAAATGGAGCAACTTGGTTTATACCTTCTTTTAAGGAATGAATATCATACACAGGTACTTGATAAAAGTTGGTAAGTTCTTTTAATGCGCCAATATGATCAAAATGATAATGTGTAATTAAAATACCAACTACTTTTCGATCACCAATTGTTTTTTTAATTCGCTTACTTTCTTCTCCTGGATCAATTATCAATACTTGATTTTCTTTTTCTAATAAATAGCAATTGGTCTCAATTGATCCTACTACTAGTCTCGTTATCTTCAAATACAATCTCTCCTTTCCATAGTGTCATTAGAAACCCAGTAATCTGCTCGCTCGGAATTCCGATTCCTGCAGCATGTGGATGTCCTCCTCCTCCATATTGTTCGGCAATTTTAGATACATCGACCTCTCTACTACGTAAACCAATTCCACCATTCATATTAATTATCATTACAAAATCAATTTCTGAGTGACGAAGTAACAGTGTATTTCCGAGTTCACTACGATATTTTTCTGCAAATACGATTCCTGCTTGATAACCACATACTTTGGCTTTTTTCATACGTAGTTCTCGCTTATCAATATAACGTTTTTGAGTCTCTTCTTCTAACTTTAATAATTCTGTTTCAAACGAATTAAAACAAAAATGGTCCTTTTTTTCAGTCAATCGTTTCGTCATTTCTTCTACATATCTTTTTTCGCCATATCGTTCAAATAACATTCCAAGTTGTGGAGCAAGTAAATCTTGGTGCTCTAAAAATGTCCATAAATCTAAATGCTTCACACTGGTAACATATTCAGTTAATGCTTGCGTATTTTTTAGTCCCTGCGTTAATAAATAGGTATAAAATAAGGTTGTTCCACATTCTTCGGTATGAATTGTTACATAAGAATAATTTGTTGCAAATAAATGTGTTGCATGATGATCAAAAATAAGAAATTTATTTTTATAATCACTACTTTCTATTATTTCATAAATACTCTTAGGAACCGTTAAGTCTACAATATAAATATGTTCATAACTACTTAAATCACGAGTTAAAAATTCTTTCATAAATGTTTCTACTTCGTGAACATCTAGTAATTGATATTCATATTTTTGACCTGTTAAATTCATTAAAATAAGTGGACTTACACCATCTACATCTTTTACATGACTAATCACAAACTGTTTCATATTGATCCCTTTCTAATATCTCTTTTACTGGTCCATACGTTTTACGGTATCCATCTATTAAACCATATTCTTTTAATGCTTCTAAATGTTTCTTAGTAGGATACCCTTTATGATTTTTAAATCCATACATCGGATATTTTTCATCTAATTCATACATCATTCGGTCTCTTGTTACTTTTGCTATAACACTTGCGGCAGCAATGGTAATACTTTTTGCATCCCCTTTAATAATTGGTGTTACAGGAATATCTAATTCCATTGGCATCGCATCGGATAAGACGTGTTTCACATCGACACACTTTCTTACTTTGGTAATTGCCCTTATCATCGCTTCTTTGGATGCTTGATAAATATTCATCGTATCAATTTCTTCTGGAGTACACATTCCAATTTCTACGGCAAGAGCATGTTCCATAATATAATCATAAAACAAATTTCGTTTCTTTTCACTTATTTTTTTAGAATCAGTTAATCCTTCTAAGACAAAGTCATGAGGTAGTACTACACAAGCTGTTACAACGGGACCAATCAATGGACCACGTCCAACTTCATCAACACCTGCAACAAATGTAATTCCTTTTTCCCATAACTCTTTTTCATATTGATATAAATCTACTTCTTCCATACACTACCTCATTTCTTTTTTTATCCAGTTCATAATCACATCAACAATTTCACCTACTTGTTTTTCTGTTAACGAAACTGTTTTTGGGATATGATACCATTTTTCTAGACACCCTCGACAACAAGTAGCTGTCGCATGTTGGGCAATAAATACAGGATGTCCTTTCATCGGTGTTTGTTTTCCATCATTTAAAATATCTCTAGGAGCTAATCGCTTTCGAATAAAATCATAAGCATGACTCCTGATTGTATCCATGCCCTTTTCATTTATATACATTTTTTCTTTTTCTGCTAAATGAAAACGACTACGAAACTTTGATTTTTCTAATGCTTCTGTTTTATCTATCATAAAATCCCTCTTCTATTTATTATAACATGGGTAGATAGAAAAACGAAAACTACTTTTTTTATTCAACTTTAATTCTTTGTAGTTATACAATAGATGTGAAACATTTCTATATAAAAAAAGTGACTTAAGTCTTATAATTGAGTTATACCCTAAA
>CALVJW010000017.1 GCA_944332435.1 uncultured Bacilli bacterium
AACTCAAATTACATGTTTCATTATACGTCCTATTTTTATTTTTGACAAGTACTTTTTTCACTTTTTTTATCTTTTTTCGAAATTTATTTATTTCCCACTCAAAATAACGAAAAAAGAGAAGTTATTTTTCTTCTCCTTTATTTAAAATATCTACTAATTCTGATTTTGTTACCTTAGATGGAATATCAATTCCTTTTTCTTTAGCCAAATCTTTTAGTTCATTTACTGTTAAGTCATTAAGACTTGCTTCTTCTACACTACTTTCTTCTGTTGCAGTTTCTGAAGTTGGCATACAGCCATGTTCAGCAATATAATCAATTTGTTCTTTTGTTAATGTCTCGTTTTCT
Source organism: uncultured Bacilli bacterium (assembly GCA_944332435.1). Lineage (GTDB taxonomy): Bacteria > Bacillota_I > Bacilli_A > RF39 > UBA660 > MGBC107952. The sequence continues at coordinate 348 of CALVJW010000017.1, forward strand.
AATAAGGCATTAGCAATTGTATCTAACAAATCCATATTTTCTGAAATAATTTTTTTAGTCTTCTCATAACATTCATTAATAATTTTTCTTTGTTCTTGATCAATTTCAAATGCTACTTGACCAGAAAAATTACGACTCTTATTATAATCTCTTCCCAAGAATACACTTGATGAATCTTGGTGTTCAAATTGAACCGGTCCTAAATCACTCATTCCATACTCTGTTACCATAGCACGAGCAATCTTTGTAGCCTTTTCAAAATCATTATGTGCCCCTGTTGTTACTTCTTTAAATACTAATTCTTCTGCTACACGTCCACCTAAAAATCCAACAATTTGATCTAACAATTCAGTTTTTGTAGATAAGTATGTTTCTTCTTTTGGTAACATTAAATTATAGCCACCAGCAGCACCCCGCGGTACGATAGTAATCTTTTGTACCTCGTTAGCCCCATCTAAACGAAGCCCAATTACAGCGTGTCCTGCTTCATGATAAGCTACAACGCGTTTTTCTTTATCTGTATACTTATGGCTCTTCTTTGCAGGCCCCATAAGAACACGATCTTGTGCTTCATCAATTTCTTCCATTGTAATAGCATTTAAATTTCTACGAACAGCTAATAAAGCAGCTTCATTTAATAAATTTTCCAATTCTGCTCCACTAAATCCAACTGTTCTTTTAGCAATATTTTTTAGTTCCACATTTTTTTCGAAAATTTTATCTTTTGCGTGAACTTTTAAAATTTCTTCTCTTCCTTTTACGTCAGGTAAATTAACTGTTACCTGTCTATCAAATCTACCTGGTCTTAAAAGCGCTGGGTCTAATACATCTGGTCTATTGGTTGCTGCAATCACGATAATTCCTTCATTTGCCCCAAATCCATCCATTTCTGTTAATAATTGGTTTAATGTTTGTTCTCGTTCATCATGGCCACCACCAAGACCAGCTCCACGTTGACGACCAACAGCATCAATTTCATCAATAAAGATTAAACATGGTGCGTTATGTTTTGCTTGTTTAAACATATCCCTTACACGACTTGCTCCTACTCCGACAAACAATTCTACAAAATCAGAACCACTAATATAATAAAATGGAACCTTTGCTTCGCCTGCTACCGCACGAGCAAGTAACGTTTTACCTGTTCCTGGAGGACCAACTAATAAAACACCTTTTGGAATACGCGCCCCAAGTTTTTGAAAACGTTTTGGATTTTGTAAGAAGTCAATTAATTCTTCCACTTCTTGTTTTTCTTCATCTAGTCCGGCAACATCTTTAAAGGTTACTTTTCTAGTATCTTCATTTAGTTTAGCTCTACTACGTCCAAAATCCATCGATTTATTTGCAGTACCCATTTGTCTTGTAATCAAATAGAATGCTCCACCACCTAAAATTAATATTGGTAGTAATTGCGCAAAAAATAATAATAACGCACTTGAGCCAGGGTCTTTCGCTGTAGAAATTTTAAAATTATGTTTACTATTAACATCCATAATTTGTGTCATTATTTCTTCAGCAAGTGGAACACGTAAAAAGAATGATTCTCCTTCTTCGTATTTTTTCATTTGCCCAGTGATTTCATAGACACTTGCTCTTGATTTTGGTGTAATTACAATTTCTGTAATTTGTCCTTTTTCTGCTTGTTTGATAAATTCATCTAACGTAATGTAATTTATCTTTTGATTCATAATATCAAAGAAATAATAAACGCCTATAATCATTAAGAATAAAAAGATATAAGGAACTATATTTCTTTTAACTGTTTTTTGTTTCATAATTTCTTCCTTTCTTTATTCATATTTAAGTATTATATCATACTTTTCTTTTTTTGACTTATCAAATTTACTTTTTTTAATTCCTGGGATCCATACTATATTCCCTAAAGAATCAATAACAATCGGCCATTCATTTCTTTCATCAATGGGAATTTTTTTATCAATAAAGATATCCTTAATTTTTTTATGCCCATTTAATCCTTTTACTGCCATAGAATCTCCAGGTTTTCTAGTCCTAACATATAGTGGTAAATGAATATCATTCATATTCAATCTACAAATATCATTACTATTGCTGCTTTCTTGTTCTACACGGATAATTTTTTTTCCATTTGGCAGTAAAAGATTATTTTCTAACTTATAGCAATAGGTATTTACTTTTTTAACATCATAATTAAAATGGATAAATTGATAATCTTTTCTTACAATTAATTGCTTTGGCAATTGAATGGTAAGATTAGACTTTTCACTATTAATCATATCTTCTATCATTGTAATATGCTTATCCGATATAACAGCCAAATCATCTTTATAATATTGTTCTAAAATCATAGCTAAAAGATTTCGTTGAAGCAATTTTTCAAGTAAGCGAAATTTTAACAAATCTAAAGTATGGTTTTTGTATACCTGAATCATTGCCTTTTGAGTTTGTTGATTAACATAATCGCTATATTGGATTAGAATATTACTGAATTTATAAAATTTATCATGTACATTTCGTTTTTCTGACTTTAATTGTGGAATAATATACTTCCGAAAACGATTTCTAGTATAAACATCTTTTAAATTTGATTGATCTTCTACCCAATTAATGTTATTTTGTTTTAAATAGCAAATGATATCTTCTTTTGTATGATGAATCAAAGGTCGCACTATCTTATAATTTTCTCTTTCTACTACTGTTAAAAAACCTGCATAGCCACGAAGTGTTGAGCCCCTTACCATTCGCATTAATATTGTTTCCATAAGATCATCACCATGATGTGCTGTAAATAAATATTCTGCATGATATTTTTTTATTAATGCTTCAAAAAATTGATATCGTTTTTCTCTAGCTTGATTATGAAAATTATCCTCATTATATTCTTCTATTTTCATCATTTCAAATAAAATGTCATTTTTTTCACAAAATTCTTTTACAAATATGGCCTCATTATCACTTTCGCGCCTAACATTATGATGAACATGAGCACAAATAATTTTCAAATCTAAATCATTACGTAATCTTGAAACAATCGTTAATAAGGCCATAGAATCTGGTCCCCCACTAACAGCAACAACAATTGTATCTCCATTTTTTACTTTTATATCATTCACTAAAAATTCTACAACATCATTCAATATAACACCTGCTTCCGCATTTTACTTATTTTTATTTTTGCTCTTTCCAATCAATTTCACCAAGTTGATGTTCTCTTAAAAAATTATTAATTTTAGAAAATGGTTTACTACCAAAAAATCCTCGCGAAGCCGATAGAGGTGATGGATGAACACTCTCTATAATATAATGCTGAGGATTGGTAATATATACTTTTTTACTGCGTGCATAACTTCCCCATAACACAAAAATAACTGGCTTTTCCCGTTCGTTTAATTTTTTAATTATCATATCTGTAAAAATTTCCCAACCTTTATCTTTATGTGATAATGGCTTATCTCTTTCTACTGTCATGATTGAATTTAATAATAAAATTCCCTGTTTAGCCCAATCACTAAGATCATTTTTCGTTCGCACAATTCCTAGATCATTATTTAATTCTTTAAAAATATTATTTAATGATGGTGGCCTTCTAACTCCTTCTTGCACGGAAAAAGATAAGCCATGAGCCTCTCCGGCACCATGATATGGATCTTGACCAAGAATTACCACTTTTACATGATCATAATCTGTATAACGAAGTGCATCAAAAATATGTGAATAACTAGGAAATATTGTTTTATTAGCATATTCATGTTTTACAAATGTACCGAGATTACGAAAATAATCTTTTTGCATTTCTTCTTGTAAAATAATATCCCATGCTTTATTGATCATAGTATCACCAACTTCAATGATATGATAACATATTTTTTATATAATGGACAAGTACTATAGTTTTTTATGATAATCATCGCAAGCATTAATTACGTCCTGTAATAAGAAATATAAAATTGGCATATTAATCATTGCTAAAAAAGCTACAAAAACATCTACTAAATTCCATAAAATAGAAGGTGATAAAAAACAACCCAAAAATACTACCAATATAGCACTGATTTTTAACAAAAATAATAATTTTGGATGAAGTTTAGAAAAAAAATATTTTAAACAAGACTCACCATAATAATATCCAGTTAAAATTGTAGAAAAAGAAAATAAAATAATAGAACCAAAAACGATATAATTTCCCAGATTACCTAAATGATAAGTAAATGCATATTGTGTCATTTCAATTCCGTTAATATCATGAAAGGAAACTACATAATAATCACTAGTTAATATTACAAATGCTGTCGAGGTACAAATTAATAATGTTGTAATATAAATGCCAACAACCTGAATAAATCCATTTCTCACAGCATCAGTGTCAGAAGTAGTGCTACTTGCTAAACTTCCAGTCCCTAAGCCGGCTTCATTTGAAAAAATTCCTCGTTGAATACCAACAATCATCGTTGGTAAAAAAGCACTAAGAAAAGACTTAATATGAAAAGCATCCTTAAAAATAGTTAATAAAACGGTGGGAAATAAAGAAATATTCTTTAAGACTATAATAAATGCAATACCAACATATAAAATAGTCATAATAGGAACTAATTTATTTGTCACATTCACAATTTTAGAAACACCCCCGAAAATTACAATTGCTGTAGAAAAACAAATAATTGTTGCAATAACAATTGTTGGAACAGGAAAAATACTATCAAAAGATTTTACAATTGTATTAGATTGAATTCCTAAAAAACCACCAATATATGCAATTAAAACTATAATAGCATATATCGATCCTAATTTTTTTAATCCTAGTCCGTTTTTCATATAATAAGAAGGTCCACCCTTATAAATATCACCCTCATCATGTTCCTTATATTTAATTCCTAGCACAGTCTCAATAAAAGTACTACTGGCGGCAACAAAGGCAATTACCCACATCCAAAAAACACTCCCTACTCCACCAATATAAATTGCTAAAGCAACACCAGCAATACTTCCTACGCCAATTCGTCCAGCTAATACCATCATCAGACTGGAAACTGGTGATATTCCATTTTTATCTCCTTTTTTCTTTTTAAAACTTTCAATCATTGCTCGAACATTAAATTGTATACCTTTTAATTTCCATGTAAAATAAATTCCTAATAATACAATTAATGCTGTAGCAATAGCCCAACAAAACTTATTTAACAAAATAATCATAATATCCCTCTTTTTCAGTATATAAAAAACAAGAGGAGTATTTTGTCAAAAAAAAGAAATAATGGCTCTTATTTCTTTTTTGATAACCTATTTGCAATAGCAACAAATATTTCTATTGATAATTGTTCTGCACGGACTGATAAATCATAGTGATATTCATTTAAAACTGTTTCAACTAAAGATAAATCATAATGCTTTAAATTATTACGAAGTGTTTTTCTTTTTTGTCTAAAACTATCTCTTACTAATTGAAAAAACAATTGAGAATCATTTAGCTGATAAGTAGACTCTTTTCTTTTGAATTCCACTACAATACTATCCACGTTAGGTTTTGGTATAAAGATATTTCTACTAACATCCAATAATTTAGATATTTCAAAATAATAATTCAAATAAACAGATAATGAACTATAATCTTTAGAACCAGGGTGTGCTTTAAATCGATTTCCTACTTCTTTTTGTACCATTACTACAATTTTATCAACCGGAATTTCATCTTCTATCAACTTTATAATAATTGGTGTTGTTATATAGTAAGGAAGATTTGCTACTACATACAATTTTTCAAATTTATAATTTGCTAAATCCTGTTTTACATTAGCTTCTAGAAAATCTTGGTATATGATATCAACATTTTTTAAATCTTTTAAATTCTCCTCTAGTACATTTTGTAATGTAGTATCAATTTCATAGCATAGTACTTGTTTAGCACTAGCAGCAAGTTTATATGTTAAAGATCCCGCACCTGGCCCAATTTCAATTACCATACAGTCTTTTGTTATATCCGCCTTAGATATAATAGAATTTATAATATTTTCATCTACGATAAAGTTTTGCCCAAATTTTTTCTTGAATCCAAATTCTTTTTTTTCTAATTGTTCTTTCATTTGCTTTGGTGAATATTTCATTGGTTACTTCCTTTCTTTGCATGTTCATTATACTATAATTTTATAAAGAAAAAAAGGGTTACCAACCCCATCTTTTTACTGAAAATTGAATGTTTTTACCACTGATTCCGCCTGCTCTTGCTGCTGCCTGTGAACGATATGCTAAGTCAAACCACACCGTTCCATTTTCATTCCAAGCATTTACCATAGAAGCACCACTATCTAAAACAACTGCATAAAACGGTTCGATTCCTGGTTTTATAATTTGAACAATTGTTCCACATGGAAATTTACTGCGTGCTGCTGCAACAATTCTAACTTTCCCATATTCATCATCCTGATAATATTCACCATTATATATCAGGCTATGTTTTCCACCATTTTCTGTATGACAAGCGACATTCCCAGTTTTACTACAACCTGGACAATCTGGTCCATATCCAGATAGCCTTCCTACATATTCACCATAATCGCCTGTTCCTACTTCTACTTCTTCTGTCACCATTGTCTGAACTAATTTAGTAGAAGTTCCATCTTCTCCTACGTTGATAATTCCATCTACGCCTGGCTTAATTACCTTTCTTACATTAGAAGGTAATGATGGATTATAAATCGTTTTCGTGTCATGTTCTATTATTTTATTGACAATCGTTAAACTTTTATTCTTATTAGTATTTGCTACATCAGCTTCCTTTTCACCCATAACACTAGGATTAAAGAAACTAACGAATGTAATTACGATTAAACTTAGGAATTTCCCAATCAATTGTAATAAATATACATTCATTTTGTTCACCTCAGTATGATTAATAACTAATATAAGTTTATCATAGTTGTATTGGCAAGTCAAACTGACAAATTGCCGTTGCAGTTGTACTAGAAATAACCTTTTCTAGTGGAATATTTTTTATTTCTGCAATTTTTTTGGCTACTAATATTACATTCTTAGGTTCATTTTTGGTACCACGTAAAGGTTCTGGTGCTAAATAAGGACTATCAGTTTCTAATAAAAAATTTGATAAATCTAACTCTCTTACTACTTCTTGTAGTTTTTTACCATTTTTAAAAGTTAATACCCCTCCAATTCCAAACTTCACACCAAGTTTTAATAATTGCTTTGCACTTTCTAATGAATAACTGTAACAATGCATTACAATCTTCATATTTTTATCGGTATATTCTTTTAATATATTATAAGTATCCTGATAAGCGTCTCTACTATGAATCACAATTGGTTTATGATATTTTTTTGCAAGTAAAATTTGTTGAATAAAGTATTGTTTTTGTTTTTCTTTATCAATATCAGGATAATGATAATCCAAACCAATTTCACCAATTGCAACAATTTTAGGATTTTGTAAAAATTTTTCTAAATTAGAAAACGTCATTTCCGTAATTGTATCCACATCACTTGGATGAATCCCAATCATTCCATAAACATTTTCATATTGTTCAATATATTTTATTACTTCTTCATTGGTTGTGTCATTTACACCACTAATAATCATAATATTTCCATCCATATTTTTAACAACTTCATCAATATTGTCATAATCTTCATGACTTAGATGGCAATGTGTATCTATTATCATTTTATCACCAAAAAAAATATACCATATCTAGTATATTTTTTCAAACACGATGCATTTTTTGATACAAATAATTCAAAAAAGAAAATCCGATTACAATTAAATAAATTGCATCTATTAATTTAAAATCCATAAAGCTACTACTTACTACAATGAAAGATATTACTGCTAGTACCATTACTGCTCCTAATACCTCTTTTTTGTCTTCCGTAGTCATATTATCTCCTTTTACCCTTCGTTTTCTTAATACTACTCTTTCACTATAACATAGAAATAGCTTAGAGACTACTACATTTTACTGTTTTTTTTCGACATTTTACGAATATTTACAAAAAAATAAGAAACAATTCCTTGTTTCTTATTCATTATTTTTAAGAAATTCCTCTATTTCTTGAAGTTTTTCCTCTTTTTTTAATCTAGCAAACAATGGTGTTGCAGTTTTTACTTTAATGCCACTATCAAAACCATTAAAATCTTTTAAAGATTCCATATAACGATTTCCCGTATTTAATTGTCTAAATATTTCATCCGCAGTATCTGGTAAAAATGCTTGCAACAAGACTGCACCATGACGAATACTTTCTACGAGATGATATAATACTGTCATAAGACGATCTTTTTTATCATCTTCTTTAGCAAGTACCCAAGGCATAGTCTCATCTATATATTTATTACATCTTCTAAATATATTAAATACTTCATCGATCGCATCAGCTACTCTTAACTCATTCATTAACTCATCAACTTTTGCTGGTGTTTCTAATACTAAAGTTCTCAATTCTTCATCAATTGCTTCCATTGCTGTTGGTTTTGTAATTTCACCATCAAAATATTTATTTACCATACTAACTGTTCTATTTACTAAATTTCCTAAAATATTAGCTAAGTCAGAATTAATTCTTTCAATAATCAATTCATAAGTAATAGTACCATCACTACTAAAAGGGATTTCATGCAACATGTAATAGCGAATTGCATCAATTCCAAACAAACTAACCAAATCATCAGCATACATGATATTACCTTTAGATTTACTCATTTTGTCTTCCCCTAGTAAAATCCATGGATGCCCAAAAATCTTTTTCGGTAGTTCTAACCCTAGCGCATGCAACATAACTGGCCAATATATCGTATGAAATCTTAAAATATCTTTTCCAATTAAATGTAAATCAGCAGGCCAATAATGATTAAATGATTCCGCGTGATTTCCATCAACATCATATCCTAAGAAAGTAATATAGTTACTTAATGCATCAATCCATACATATACAACATGTGCTTCATCAAAAGTAACAGGAACACCCCATTTAAATGAAGTTCGAGAAACACATAAATCTTGTAACCCTGGTTTAATAAAATTATTCATAATTTCATTTTTACGACTAATTGGTTGTATAAAATCAGGATGACTTTCAATGTATTCTTCCAGCCATTTTGAATATTTACTAAGTTTTAAGAAATATGCTTCTTCACTCGCTTTGTGAACTTCTCTTCCACAATCTGGACATTTCCCATCTATCAATTGAGATTCCGTAAAGAAAGACTCACAAGGAGTACAATATAATCCTTCGTATCTTCCTTTATAAATAGCTCCTTGTTGATATAAACGTTCAAAAATTTTAGAAACCATTTCCTTATGAGCTGGATTTGTCGTTCTAACAAACTTGTCATAACTAGTATTCATCGTATCCCAAATTCTTCTTACTTCTAATGCTACATCATCAACAAATTCTTGTGGTAATTGATTTTTTTCTTTTGCTTTTAACTCTATCTTTTCACCATGTTCATCCGTTCCAGTTTGGAAGTATACATCATATCCCATTAAACGTTTGTATCTTGCAATTGCATCTGCTAAAACAATTTCATACGTATTTCCAACATGTGGTTTCCCTGATGTATATGTAATTGCCGTTGAAATATAATATTTTTCTTTTTCCATAATTATTCCTCCTAATATATGTGCTTTTTTAAATCATTATTTTTGTGATGATCAAGTTGCGTTATAATTTCTACTATAAAGTAATTAATATAAAGGTATTTATTTTATAGAAATTAAAAATCACATCCTGAATTATAAGGACGTGATTACGTGGTACCACCTTATTTTATATTGCGATTGCAATATCTCAAAGATTTAACGCATCTAACGACTTAGCCTAATTGTCGACTAAGTAGCTCCAAAACCATCTAAAATAAACTTTCCTTATCTGCTCACACCATTTCAGACTCTCTTTGAAGTTCCATTTATTTCTCTTTTTTTCCTCGCTTTTTTCAATCACAAATTTTTTTCATTATAGCATACCACCCTTTAAGATTCAATACTTTTCTAAGATGATAATGAAATTAAAAAGAAAAAACAGAAAATATCAGCTAATTTTCTAACTGTTTTGCTAAAAAATTAGCAGTTATTTCCGCAACTTTTTTTTCTATTTCTGATAATCGTTCTTCTGTTGAAATCAATAATACTAACCCTACTGCATCTCCATTTGCCACAATTGTACTAAGTGCATAACTACCTAAAATTTCTTTCTCTCCTATAATTTTTATTTCTTTTTGAAAGCTTTCTAACATAGTATCGCGTCTTACAATATGATTTTCTAGTTCTTCACTAATTTCTTTTCCTATTAACTCCTTTTTCATAGGACCACTTACTGCAATAATATGATCAGTATCCATAATTAATATATTATGTTTCAAATAAGAATAAATACTATCAGTAAAAATTTGTGCAAAATCTTCTAATTTATTCATAAGTGAATACTTCTTCAACACAATTTTATCATCACTTTCCGTATAAATTTCTAAATTTTCACCTTCTCTTAAACGCAACGTTTTTCTAATTTCTTTTGGTATCACGATTCGACCCAACTCATCAATTCTTCTTACAATTCCAGTCGCTTTCATAATTCCTCACTTTCTAATAAATAGAATGGCATAGATTTTAGCTTTTATGCAAATAATATAGAAAAGAAAATTAATTTTTATTTTGCAATCAAAACAAGATATGCTATAATTAATAAATTAGAAAAGGAAGGAGTTTATTTTATGAATAAAATATTTATTTTTGGACACAAAAATCCTGATACTGATAGTGTTACATCTTCTATTTCCCTATCTTATTTAAAAAATAAATTAGGATTAGATACAACACCAAGAATTTTGGGTGATATCAATAATGAAACACGCTTTGTATTAGATTATTTTAAAGTTCAACAACCAAAATACTTAAATGATGTAAAATTAAAAATTAAAGATTTAAATTATCGAAAAAACTTTGGAATACTGGAAGATGATTCTATCTATGATGGTTTTAATTATATGAATAATGCAAAAGTATCAACTACCCCAGTCATTGACCATAACGGAAATTTGAAAGGTATCTTATCAATGAAAAGTATTGCTAAAACATTGATTAATGGTGATTTTCAGAAAATCCAAACCTCTTATCAAAATATTTTAAATACAATTGAAGGAAAAGAAATATTAAAATTTGATGAAAAAATTGAAGGTACTACTTTAGTTGCTTCTTACCGTAGTACTACTTTTATGGATAGAGTTCAATTAACGAATGAACATATTTTAATTGTTGGTGATCGTCATAGCATTATTGAATACGCTGTAAATTCTAAAATTAAATTATTAATTATAACAGGAGATGGATGGATAAAAGAAGAACACTTAGAAATTGCAAAGAAAAATCAAGTATCTATTATAAAAACTGATAAAAATTCTTTTGAAGTTGCTCAAAAAGTAGGACTTAGTAACTATGCAAAAAGTATCCAACGTGACAAAGGAATCGTTACAATTAATGAACAAGAAGAGGTAAATGATTTTATTGATTTAACCAAAAAAAATAAATTTAGTAATTATCCAGTAGTAGATGATAATAATAAATGTTTAGGATATTTAAGTTTAGCTGATATTAATGACCGTAATCCAAAACAAGTAATTTTAGTAGACCATAACGAATATGAACAAAGTGTCGATGGTCTTGATGAGGCAAATATATTAGAAATAATTGACCACCATAAAATTGGTACACTTGCAACTAGTATGCCAATTAATTTTAGAAATATGCCAGTTGGAAGTAGCAACACAATTATTTATCAATTATATAAAGAAAATAATATTGAAATTCCACCTACTATTGCTGGTTTAATGTTATCAGGAATTTTATCTGATACCTTAATGCTTAAGTCCCCTACAACAACATCAATAGATAAAAATGCAGTAGAAAATTTATCGAAAATTGCAAATATAAATTATGAAACATATGGAGTAGAAATGTTTAAAGCAGCTTCTTCCATTAAAGGAAAAACTTTGGAAGAAATTTTATATACCGATTTCAAAAATTTTGCAATTGACAATAAAAAAATCGGGGTCGGACAAATTTTTACAATGAATATTGATGATATTAAAGCTCATGAAGAAGAATTAATTGATTTAATTGAAAGAGTTTCTAAAAATAATAATTATGCAATTGTTGCTTTATTTGTAACTGATATTATTAAAAATGGGTCATATATGTTCTATAATAAAAAAGCAGCAGACATTTTAGATAATTGCTTTGATGTTGAAATCAAAGAAGGAACTTATATTCAAGATTGTGTATCAAGAAAAAAACAAATTATTCCGCCAATCATGAATGTGTTAGAAAAAAAATAAAAAAATTGGAATTATTTTTCCAATTTTTTTGTTTGCAAACTTTTAGTTTCTTTATAAAAACAAAATCCAAGATAGCATACCACAAGAAAGCTTCCATATCCTAGACACAATAAAATATGATGATTAAAACATATCAAAATATCAGCAATTATCATACAAATAATCATGCCTAATAAGTAAAATTTTTGCTTTCGATTCATTTTTTTCACACTATCATACCTCAACAACATCATACTATAAAAAATCTATAAAAACAAGTTATTCAATTGCTTTTTTTAATACTTCTAATAATTCAATTAAATAATAAATAAAATGTTTTTCTAATCGCACTGTATCAAGAGTAATGGATAAAAGCTTCCCTTTCATTCCAAATCTAAAGTTACGAGTAATATTACTAGCTAATATAAATAGTAATTCTCCATTTACCTTTTCTGTTAACTCTTTCGGTAATGTTATTGTAATAAAATTCTTTGTTTGTTTTACATCTTTAATATTTAAAGAAGCCATCATTTTTTCAAACCATTCTTCATACATGTAAATAACAATATCTTCATTTAATTTGCCAAATCGATCTTCTAATTCGTTTTTCGTTTGATGTAAAGAATCATAAGAATGAATTTCATTAATTTTTTTATGAATATAAATTTTTAATTCTTCATCTTTTACATAATCATCGCTAATAGAAGTAGCTACTTCTAACAATGGTTCGTTTGATTTTTCTTGTGTTTCGTTAATTTGTAAATTTCCCTTTGCTTTGTTCATTTCTTCATTTAACATTTGTAGGAATAATTCTATCCCAACACTATCAACAAAACCAGCTTGTTCTTTTCCTAAAATATCACCAGCTCCACGAATTGATAAATCACGCATTGCAATAGAAAAACCACTACCTAATTCCGTAAAATCTTTAATTACATTTAATCTTTTAATCGCGATTTCTGATAAAATTTTTCTTGGATCATACATCAGATAACAATATGCGATTTTATCACTTCGACCTACTCGGCCACGAATTTGATATAATTGAGCCAATCCAAAACAATCAGCATCTTCAATTATTAGTGTATTTGCATTAGGAATATCAATTCCGGTTTCAATAATTGTTGTACAAATTAACACGTCATATTCATGATTAATAAATTTTAACATGACATCTTCTAATTCTTGTTTTGTCATACGCCCATTAGCGGTAATTATTTTTGCTTCTGGTACTAATCGTTGAATCATCGCAACTTGAACATCCATATCATCAATATAATTATGTAAAATAAATACTTGTCCATTTCTAGATAATTCTTTATAAATTGCATCTTTCAATAATGTTTCATTTTTTGCCATAACATAAGTTTGTACTGGATATCGATTTACTGGTGGTGTTTCTAATAAAGATAAACTTCTCATTCCTGCCAAAGACATCTGTAATGTTCTTGGAATAGGTGTTGCAGATAGTGTTAATACGTCAATGTTAGAACGATATTGTTTAATTTTTTCTTTATGTTTTACTCCAAATCTTTGTTCCTCATCAATAATTAGTAATCCTAAATCATGAAATTTGATATCATCACTTAAAATTCGATGTGTTCCAATTAAAAAATCTATTTTTCCTTTTTCAAGGTCTTGTCTAATCTTTTTAATTTCTTTTGTTGTGGTAAATCGGTTTAATAATGCTATATCAACACCAAAATTTTGAAATCTTTCAATTGCATTTTGATAGTGTTGACTTGATAAAATAGTTGTAGGACATAACATTGCTACTTGTTTTACACTCATAATTGCCTTAAATGCTGCTCGAAAAGCAACTTCTGTTTTTCCAAAACCAACATCACCACATAGCAATCGATCCATCGGTCGATTTTTTTCCATATCTTTTTTTATTTCTTCTGTAACTTTTAATTGGTCTAAAGTTTCTTGATATGGAAATTGTTTCTCAAACTCTAATTGTTCCTCACCATCTTTAAGAAAAGCGAAACCTTTGCTTGTTTCTCTTTCAGCATATAATTTTAGTAAATCTGCTGCAATATTTTCAATTCTTTTTTGAACACGCAATTTTGTTTTTGCCCATTCTACTCCATCTAGTTTATTTAATTTTGGAACTTTCCCCCCATTCGCAGTATATTTACTAATCAAATCTATTTTTTCTACTGGTAAATATAATTTATCATTTCCTCTATACTGCAACATAATATAATCTTTTTTTAAGCCATTTTTAGTTAATGTTTTAATCCCTTCGTAACTACCAATACCATAGACACTATGGACAATATAATCACCTTTCTCTAATTTCGAAATATCATGAATTTTAGTTCCTAATTTAAAATTTGTTTTATAATGGCTTGGTTTAATATTTTCATTAAATAATTCTTTTTCACTAATTACAATATATTGATCTAGAATAAAGCCGGCATTCATTTTATGAACAATTAAATTAATTTTACTAGAAACAAGTTCATTTTCATTGGTTAAAATAACAATATCATGCCCTATTTCATCTAATATTTTATTTGCTTTATATCGATTAGATGCTGCAATAACAACAATATTTTTCTTAGATAAATAAGATAATAAACGTTCCTTTATCTTTTCCGTAGAACCAACAAATGGTTCTAATGTTGAAACATTAAATGGCACTTCCTCTGTACAGCCTTCTATCGGCTCATAAAAGGTCATAAAATATGATTTTTCTATTGTAGTATAATTATTAAAATCAAACATATATTGTGTATCAGCAGGTAGTTGAATACTTAAACTATATTGACACATATCATTTACTAATTTTTCATACGAAATGGACAGTTCTGTTGGATTTTGATAAAAAACACGAGGGTTCTCTAAATAAGATAAGATATTAGTTACATTCGTATAATTTACAAGTTCTCGATGTTTTTTTTCTTCCATTAATGGTTGATCAATTAAAAATTCTGTAAATGGGTAAATAGTAATTTCTTTTCTTTCTTTAATTGTTAGCTGACTATCAACATCAATTTCACGAATTGATTCAATGGTATCGCCCCAAAATTCAATTCTTAATGGATTTTTTTCACAAATAGGAAAAATATCTACAATATATCCACGAGTTGCCATTTCACCTGTTCGATTTACTAACACTTCCCTTTCATAACCCATTAAAAATAACTGTTCAACTAACTTATCCTTTGATATATCATCTGATTCCTTTAATGTGATAATATGGTTTTTAAAATCTGTTATAGTGGGTAAATATCTTAAATACCCCATTAAATTTGCAATAACAATTTTCTTATTATTTTTTGACAATTCAATTAGTGTTTCTAATCTTATTACCTTTAATTCTGGAGAAACTGCTAACGCTTCACTAGTTAAAAAATCATCCATGGGAAATAATAAAGCTTCATCAGTATAATTCATAACTGCTTGGTATAATTGATTTGCTTCATATAATGAATTGGTAACAACAAGAATAGAACTTTTTTGTTCTTGAAAAGAATTATATAAAAAGATTGCTCGCAACTCTGTATTTAATCCTATAATCATTTTTTTGTTTATTTGTTTTTTATCAAAGAGTTGATAAATATTCATGAAATACACCTCCTTTTTCTAAGCACAAAAATGATACAAAAACTTATGTATCATTGCTTATGATTGTATTTATTCATTAAATTTTCGAATGTTAAAACAAAATAATCTTCAAATATATTAACAGTATTTTGAATAATCTCCTGTAATTGTTTTTGTTCTGATTCAGGAATTTTAGCTAATACGTAATTTTTCGTATCCATTTTTTTATCATTGGATATTCCAATTTTTATTCGTTTATATTGTTGAGTTTTTAAATGTTGTTCAATATTTTTTAATCCATTATGTCCACCTGAACTACCTTTATATTTAATTTTTATATTTCCAAAATTCGTATCCAAATCATCACAAATAATTAATAAATTAGAAAGAGGAATTTTGAAATAGTCTAAATATTTTTTTATAACTTCACCAGATAGATTAATATATTTTTGTGGTTTTAAAAGAATTACCTTTTCACCATTCTTATCTAATTCGCTATACAATCCACCAAATTTTTCTTTTTGGAAAACAAGATGATATTTTTCTGCAATTGCATCAAGACACATAAATCCCATATTATGACGTGTCTGTTCATATTCTTTTCCAGGATTTCCCATTCCAACAATTAAATACATAGATTGTCTCCTCCTATTTATCAAGTTTGTGATATTCATTGTAAACTTGACTCTTTGAAATACCACGTTTTTTAGCAACTATTTTCATTGCTTCTTTTAATTCTAGTCCTTCTTTTAAATATAAATCAACATGTTCAATCACTGACAAATAATCGTATGATTTTACATCATGATTCCCATCTACTACAATTACTAACTCGCCTTTAATATTTTCCATTTCACCTATTAAATTTTCGATTGACCCCCTATATATTTCTTCAAAACGCTTACTTATTTCCCGGGAAATACTTATTTTTCGATTTCCTAGAACATTTTTCATATCTTCTAGCGTCTTTTGTATCCTATGTGGAGATTCGTAAAAAATGAGGGTCTGTTTTAACTCTTTTAATTCTTCTAACTCTTGTTTCCTTCTAGTAGATTTTTGGTTTAAAAAGCCATAAAAAGTAAATGGTTTAGGACTAAGACCAGATTGAATAAGTGCTGGAATTAACGCTGTAGCTCCCGGTAAACCAACTACATGGTAACCATTTTCAATTGCTGCTTTAGACAAATTATAACCTGGATCACTGATAACAGGCGTTCCTCTATCACTTACTACACCGACAGAATATCCTCGTTTTAAATAATTTAAACAACGCTCAATATTTTGCTCTTCATTATGTTCATGATTAGCAATTAACTTTTTATGAATGTCAAAATGTTGAAATAATTGAGTAGTTACGCGCGTATCTTCAGAAAAAACAACTTCAACTTCATTTAATATTTTGACAGCCCGATAAGTCATATCTTCCAAATTACCAATTGGCGTTGGTATTAAATATAAAATTGGTTGTCCATCATAACTTTTTTGTGACATAATATCACCTCACTATTTATTCTTAAAATATGTTTTTACTTCTTCACTATATTCACCATTATCCAAATGAGCATATAATGGTGGCAAAATATTGATACCAGGATTTCCATTTTTTACTCCTTCAATCAATAATGTATTGGCTTCTCGATTCATTTTTGGGTACACAAAACGAATTTTTTTTGGCTCAATATTATTTTTTCGCATTTCAGTAATAATTTCTACTAACCGTTCCGGTCGATGTACAATTGCAATAACTCCACCATTTTTTAGTAATTTTCTACTAATTTTGAATAATTGCTCCAAATTCAATTTTACTTCATGCCGAGCAATCGTTTTATAATCACTATCATTGAAGTGATTTTTTTTATTAACTTTAAAATAAGGTGGATTACAAGTAATAACATCAAAGGTATCCGACTCTACACTTTGATACCATTCATTAATATCTTGGTTTATAATTTTAATTCTTTTTTCTAATTGATTTAATTTTATTGTTTTTTTAGCCAATTCATACACTTGTGATTGGTATTCAACCCCTATAATATTAGCACTAGTTTTTGTTGATAATATAAGGGGAATCGGAGCATTTCCACATCCAATATCTAAAATGGAATCAATATTTTTATTTAAAGTAACAAAATTAGGCAATAAAACAGAATCCAACGAAAAAGCAAACATTTCGTTGTTTTGTACTATTTTTAAAGAATCATAATTTAATAAATTATTAATTACTTCCATAATCAATTGTCTTGACAACTTGTCCAACAGAAGGAATATCTACTATATATGTTTTTTTCAAAACATCAATTCCTACTACTTTGCCTTCTCCTTCTTCTACTTCTATTGTACTACCTAATTTTGGCAATTCTTTTCGATTTTCGGTATAAATACTATTTTCATATTTTAAACAGCATAACAAGCGGCCACATAGCCCATTTATTTTGCTGGGATTCAATGCAATATTTTGATTTTTTGCCATATTAATTGAAACAGAGTCAAATTCTTCTAAAAACCGATTACAACATAATTGTTGACCACAGTTAGCAATACCTCCTATTTTTTTTGCTTTATCTCTTACTCCTATTTGTCTAAGCTCAATTCGAGTCTTATATTTTGCTGCTAACGCCTTAGCTAATGAACGGAAATCAACTCTATTATTTGATATAAATTGAAGTAATAACTGTTCTCTATTATAAGTAAAATACGCATCCACAAATGAGATATCCAAATTTTCTTTTATAGCTAATTTTTTGGCAACTTCCAACGATTTTTTTGCATCAACCCTATTTTTTTCTAATATTGTTCTATCTTTTTTTGTCACAACACGAATAATTTTTTTTAATGGCTTTTCAAGCAAACTAGTATCTAATTCTAAAATTCCACTTACTACCATACCATAATTAATTCCATTTTCTGTTTCTACAAGTACTTCTGTATTCTTTTGTAACTTTGGTACGGTGGCAAGATAATAATACGATGTCCCTTGTTCGATTAATTTTACTCTTACCACTTTTTCCATATTTTATTCCTCCAAGTCAATCACCATTCTATCAATTAAAAGATTAATATTGGCATTATATTTTATATTTTCTTTTGTTTTCAATAAAATTTGTATTTTCTTACAAATCTGAGAAATTGTATTTTTTTTAGATAAATCAGCTATTTTTTCTGAATATTCATCAAAAATTTCTAATTTTCTATCCATTTTTTTATTTAATATATCTTTATAATATAGGATCATAATATCTAATCCAAACATAATTTGTTGTTTGTCTTTAAAAATAGAATGCCACAATTTATTAGTATCAACTAAAACATCTTTTTTTCTTATTTCGTAAGAATTAGCAAAATTAACTGCTGCTTCAACATTCATTCGATATGATTCGTCTGAAATCATGTTGATTAATTCTTCTTCTGTTGTAGCTTCTTGAATTGCTATTTTAAAAACCATATCCTTTTTAATATTAGCATCGAATTTCACTTCAAGACTATTTTGTTTTTTTAATGATACAATCTGACATCTTGAAATAATTGTTTCTAATAATTGATAAATATTATCAGTTAATAAAATTGCAACAATATTAGGCTCAGGCTCTTCTAAAAATTTTAAAATTGAATTTGCTGCCGATATATTTAATTTTTCTGCCCCATTTATTATATAAACTTTTTGTTCTGATTCTATAGACTTTTTACTAAATTCTTGTTGTAATTGTTCTAATTGTTCTTTCTTTATCCATAATCCATCAGGATTTATTATTTTTAATTCCGTAAAATTATTGGTATCAATGCGATGACATAAAGTACAATCATGACAATTTCCATGGTTTGATTGATGTGTTGGACACAACAGATATTTTGCAAAAGCAAGTGCAAAATCCATTTTTTTAGAATAACCATTCGTCTCTATTAAATAAGCATGTGAAATCTTATTTTTTTTTATTGAATTAGTTATCATTTTATAAGCAATAAATTGTGTTTCTTTAAAATCATCAAGCATTATTTCACCTCTATTACTAAAAAATTATCAGTAGGATAACGATAAGCCCCAACAAAGCAGAACTACCTAATATTGTTATTAAACTTACTGTAATCAAGTTGATGGGAACAATCATATTTAAGGGTGCCATAATCAAATTATAGCCATATAATAAAAGGATAGAAAAAACTATTTTTCTAATTAATTTAAAGATTTTTTTTAACAATTTGTCCACCTCATTATAAAGTATGTGGTGGCTTTTATTTTATGATATTTGTTGTCTATTTTCTAAAGAAATTTCTAAAGTTAATGGATCTACATATCCCATATCTGCCCCCAATGGAATTCCATAAGCTATTTTAGATATTTTAACATTCTTATCTTTCAATTTTCTTGTAATATATAATGATGTTGTTTCCCCTTCAATACAAGGTTTAATAGCAATTATAACTTCTTCTATTTCATCATTTTCTATTCTCTTTATTAATGAATCTAAATTAATATCTTCTGGATTGATTCCATCTAGTGGAGATATTAATCCATCTAATACATGATACATTCCGTGATATGTACCCGCTTTTTCAAATGACATAATATTTTTAGGCTCTTCAACAACGCATACTGTTTTTTTATCTCTTGTTATATCCTGGCAGATTTCGCAAAAATCGTTCTCTGTTAGGTTATGACATTTTTTACATCTTTTTATCCTTTTTTTTACATTTATTAAAGAATCTGCAAATAAATTTAAAATTTCATCATCCAAATCTAATATAGATAAGGCATAACGCTCTGCGGTTTTTTCACCTATCCCTGGTAATTTTTTAAAACACTCAATCAAATTACCAATTGTCATAGGATATTTCATATTAAAATAAGCCTGGCATTCCTTGTGTATATTTTCCCATTTTATTTTCAGTTTCTTTATCAATCTGTTTCATTGCATCATTGATTGCTACCATAATCATGTCTTGCAACATTTCTATATCATCACCATCTAATGAATCTGCCAAAATTTTTACTCCAATAACTTCTTTTGTTCCCTTTAATGTAGCTTCAACAATAGAAGATTTTCCTGTAAAAATTGTATTGTCAATTTTCTCTTTTTCAGAAAGCATATCTTTTTGTAATTTTTGTGCTTGTTTCATCATTGCTTGTAAATTCATAATATTTTATTCCTCCTCATATTCTACAATATTTCCAAATAATGACTGAATTGGATCATTATTGTTACTGTTATTATCGTTCTTATTCAATAAAGCAGTTATGTCATAAGGTTCTTCTTTCAACACATAATGCTTTGTTTTTGAATTAAATTCTTGTTTAATTTTTTCCCAATGATTCATATCTACTGATATTAATTTATATTGGGTATTAAAATGTTTATTAATAATTGTTTCTAAGGTTAACAAATTATAATTAAAAATATCAGATAATTTTGTATCTTCGTATACATATATTAAATAATTATTACCAAATGCTTTTAAAGTTGCATCAAATATCATTGAAATATATTTACTACAAGTTGGATCAATTAATAATGATACTAAATCTTGCATCTTTTCTTTTATTTCTAAATATTCTTTCTTATTAAATCCAGCTAGTGCATTGTTAACTCTAACCATTTTAATTTCATCTAGTTGTTTCAATAAATCAAGATTTTGAATTACTTTTTGTTCTGCTGTTTCTTTTTGTGTTTGTTTATCTTCATCATTTTCAAATATATCTTTTTTTTCTATCTCTGCGTTATTTTTTATTGTTTTATCAGATTTTTTATCTAATTGTGCCGTTTTTTTGGGTAAAAAGGTTTTATTTTCTGATTCAATAGATATTTCACCTTGTTCTGATTGTTCAACATTCGATCTTTCAATATTCATTAATTGAATCATCGCTAACTCTAAAATTAATTTAGGATTATTTGAAAATTTCATATCTGATAAACTTTTATTTAATTGTTTAATCATGTTTAACAGATCGTTTGTTAATATTTCCCGGGAAATATTTTTGTATAAACTATAGTCAATATTTTTTTCTTTAAAATAATCGGGAGCAGTTTGATACAATAATACATTTCGCATCAATTGGATTAATTCCTCAGTAAATTTTACTAAATTTTTACCATTATCATTTAACTCATCTAATATATTTAATTCTTCAGATAAATTATTTTTAACGATATTTTCTAAATTTTTTATCATTTCTTTTTGTGATAATGTACCATTAATTTCATGTACATCATCTTCAGTTATCTCCCCTTCAGAAAAAGCAATTGCCTGATCTAACATGCTTAATGCATCGCGCATACCTCCATCAGCAAGTCTTGCTATTTCCATCGCAGCATTTGGTGTTATTGAAATATTTTCATTTATTGCAATTTGATTTAATCTTTTGGCTAAATTTTCAAGTGAGATCTTTTTAAAATCAAATCTTTGGCAACGAGATAAAATTGTTGCTGGGATTTTGTGTGGATCTGTTGTAGCCAAAATAAATATAATGTGGGCTGGTGGTTCTTCTAATGTTTTTAAAAGTGCGTTAAAAGCTCCAATAGTCAACATATGCACTTCATCGATAATATATACTTTATATTTCCCAGACGATGGTACTAAATTAACTTTACTTTTTAATTCTCTTATTTCATCCACACCATTGTTAGAGGCAGCATCAATTTCTATTATATCAGTTGATTGTCTTTGAATTATTTGTGTACAAGAAACACATTTATCGCATGCATTTCCTTCTTTAGGATTGATGCAATTAATTGTTTTTGCCAATATTTTAGCGATACTTGTTTTTCCTGTTCCGCGTGGCCCTGCAAATAAATATGCATGGTTTAATTGACTAGACTTAATTTCATTTTTTAAAGTTTTTACAATAGCATCTTGTCCAATTACTTCACTAAAATTATTTGGACGATATTTTCTATATAATGTTTGATACATAGAACACCCCCGTTTCACCAACCATATTATATCATTTTTAAGGTCATTATTAAAGGAACTAATAGAAATCAGTTCCTTTTTTGTTTGAAAAATTGTTGAATTAACTTCCGACATTCTTCTTCCAAAATTCCAGAAGTAATTTCTACTTTATGATTATTTTTTGATGAATTCAAAGTTTTATCAATACTTTCCACATATCCGAATTTAGTATTATTTGTACCATATACAAGTCTTTTTATTCTTGATTGTAATATTGCTCCACAACACATCAAACAAGGTTCTACCGTGACATAAATAGTACATTGAGATAGTCTCCAATCATTAATTTTCTTACAAGCCTCATTGATTGCAACTATTTCAGCATGTTCAGTCGCAATCTTAGAAGATTCTTTTTTATTAAAGCCTCGTGCTATAATTTTATTTTCACATGTAATTATAGCTCCAATGGGTACTTCTCCTAAATCTGCTGCTTTTTTAGCTTCTTTTATTGCTTCCAACATATATTCTTCGTCACTCATGTTATCAATCCTTACTTAATAATAAAAAAAGCACACACGAATAGAGGTTTTTAAGGCTGCTATCTTCCGATTCTGACCTGGTTCAAACATAGACGTTGTGCACTATTAATATATAGTATTTTAAAACAATTTGCAAGTTATTTATAGTTTCACGTGGAACATTGTTTATTTATAGTTTCACGTGGAACATTGTTTATTTATAGTTTCACGTGGAACATTGTTTATTTATAGTTTCACGTGGA
>CALVJW010000018.1 GCA_944332435.1 uncultured Bacilli bacterium
CCCCATTTTTGCTTTTTGCTAATCAATTTCCATTTTATTATTAGCAATTTTCTAATGAGAAGAACTACTTATCTTCACAGAAATTATAACATATTATTCGTCTAATATCTACCAAATCAATAGACATAATTCACAGTATATTGATATTAATGTTCAATTTTCTATTTTTCATAATGTTTCTCTAACTCATCTAAAAATTTTTCTCTTTCTTTATCCTCATATCCTCTAAAAATAATTTCTTTAATATCTTCATGATTAAATAAAAAAGTCATTCCAGGGCCTAAATTTCCCTGTGGATAAAGTACTGAAACATAATCATATTTCTTTGGTTTCTTAAATAACTTTTTCTCATTACCGATTTGCATCACACCATAAATCATAAGTGGCTGCTCTCCATTTTTTAAAATTACAATAGATCCAATTGGTAATAAATCCTTTATTTTCATAATAATATCCTTTCTTATCTTTTTTCGATTCTTTTCACGTAGACTATATATCGCATTTAAGTAACTCTTGGTTACAGAAAAGAAAATATTCTTTTATTTTAAAACTGTATTCCTCTAATTTAATTATTCAAATTTTTTTACTATGCTTTCTGTTTTTCTCCTATTTCAAATTCCTGAAATTTTGTTTCTTGTAGCATATAAGATAATGCATCTCTTACTTCAATAGCATTCTTTAAATTTTCCATTTCTAACTCATTTAAAGAATACTCAAATATTTTTCCACACTCTTCTTTACAAGTATCAATCTTTTTTTGAACTTCCATATACAATTTAATATCAGAATGTAATTTATAATTAACAGCTAAATTATAGACAAGCATTTGAATGGTATTTTGCAAATCAATCATCCTATTTTTCCCATGTACTCCAATACGGAAATGGTCAATTAGCGTATTCATATTTAATAAAGATTCTTGATAATCATAGTGATTTAAAATAAATTCTAATCGCTCTTGTAAAATTTCATTGGTATTACGAATAACATCATATTCCATGCGAAATAATCTTTCGTTTTCACACATCAATGCTTGATGTAAATTTTGATAAATAATTTGATATAATTCTTCTTCTTCTACTTGCTTTCCTTTTTCTACTAACAACTCCGTTAATTGATTCGACAACGTATGAAAGGAATCATCAAATTGTAATGCATTTTTTCTAGATAGTAACTGTACATTAATTTTTAAGCTAAGACCCATATTATGAATTTCATTTTGCAATTTTGATAAAACAGATGGGGTAATATTAGAATTATTAACAGTTTCAAAATCTAAGTTGTTACTTTTCTCTAACTCCACATCTACTAACATACAAATCTCCCTATCTATTCTCTCTACTCTATTTCCTATTATAACATAATCCTTTTTATTATGAACATCAAAAAAATAAATTGACACTAAAAAATTTTTTCTACATACAATAAAATGATAAGGAGCCTTGAATATGAAAGAAAAAAAGAAAAGTGTAAATTTACAGACATTTAATCAAATTCCTCTTTCAAACCAAAAAAAGAAAAAATTAAAATGCTTTATGTATAGTAGTGCCATCGCTACTACGATGTTAGCTGGATTTCATTTTTTTCAACAAAATTTTTTAGAAGGTACTACAATGCTAGGATGTAGTAGCGGACTTTGGGCTTTCTCTAATAGTCTTCATACAAATAATTATAATTATATAAGGCGATTAACCATTTATCAAAATTGTACTATGCTATCAAGTGTTAGTTTTTTATTACAGGGAATACTAAAGCCAGAAGAAGTGACATTAATTGTTACCCTCTTTTGTTCTGGAAACATGCTTTTAGTTGGAAATGAATTTAGAAAAGAAAAAAAGTGTTATACACTTTCTAAGACATCACAAATAATTCCAGTAGACGATCAAAAATAAAATTAGCAATAATAATCTTATTGTCTTGTCGGTCAGTCATATCTGCACTCAATGTATAATGGTGTGCAGTTTTTTTATCATCATCATAAACGCAAATATATACAATACTACTATGCTCCAAAGAATTAATCATCCCCGTAATTCCAATTCCATAATTTGAATTAGAATATTTTACAATTGCTTGAGCCATTTCTTGAGCAGTTTGCTTACTATATACAGTATAAGTATCAATAATAGTTTTAGAAACTCCCATTTTAATTTTCGCTTCGTTTGAATAAGTCACAGCACCATACTTGAATACTTCACTTGCTCCAATTACATTTGTAATTACATTAGCAATATATCCACCGGTACATGATTCCATTGTAGAAACTGTTTTATGATTCTTTTTCAAATACTCTATAAACAATGCTACTCTATCCTTTTTTAAATTCACAATCTCACCATCCTATTTGACATTATACAACATTTTTTGACAAAAATCAGTTTACAATAGCTTTTCATTTTGATGTTTTATCTTATAAAATTATTACCTATTTTCATTGTAATATTTAAAATCAATTATTACTTAATTTTTATTCTTCGTGATTTACAATTTTCTGTAAACTGCGAATATGTTGCCAATAATAAATTACGAAATATACAAGCAATAAAATTACCGCAATGATAAGAAATATTTTACTATATCTAACAAATTCATAACTGACAGTTGGATAAATTACAACTAAAAATTGTTTTAAACTTGCATTTGTAGAAAAAGAACTTAAAAAAACTTCACTTGTAATGGTATGACTAAAGGCATAACTAATCCCTGCAGTAATGAGTAAAGAAACTCCATGATAGAAAAGAAACTGATAATATGAATGTGTCAAAAATATCAATAATATAATCAATCCCACAACAATTCCTATAAAAAGAAGCATTAACTCATTGGAAAACAAAAATCGTAACATATCAATAGATTGTGTGTCAATAACCGAACTAACAGATTGTGGTGCACTAAATAATGTAAAAATTTCCTCATTATGCTGAGAAACAGTTGTAATAATGGCTTGTTTTGTTGAATCAGATAACGGAATACCTGATTGATCAGTTGCTGAATTAACTGCCTCTACAATCTGCTGTTGAAGTTGTTCAGGAGTAACTTTTTTTCCTTCGTTTGTAAGAGTTGAGTCAATCATGTCATTAACATAAGTATTAATCAATTTTTTTACACCATTAGATCGTATAAGATTATCAACTGATTCTGTAGAAATGTTACCTTTTTTAGCAATTTCATATATTTGGTCCATTTTGGTAGGTGTCAATGGGTTTTCATCATTATCCTGTTTTAATATTTCCACAAAATCCACTTCGTTTATGCTTTTTTCTATTGTACTTTTTGTTATTGTTTTGTGAAATACTTGAATACTAATAAATAAAAATTGGAATATAATAAGTACTGCAACAATAATTACTATAAATAATTGTTTTAATGAATTCATAGTTTCACCTTCCATTCTCATTATATCATATAAAAAGAAAAAAAGGCTATGACAGCCTTTTTAATAATAATTGATATAATTTATCACATTTATCCTGATTCATTGCAGGAGTACCTTCTAAACGATAATGGATGCCTAATTCTTTGTATTTATGAACACCAAGTAGTTCATATGGTAAAAATTCTATTTTTAAAATATTATGAAGTGGCTTTATAAAAGATGCCAATCGTTCAATATAATCTTCACTATCATTAATACCTGGCACAATTACTTGTCGTATCCACATATTCACATTCATCTTCTGACATTGCTCTAGAAAAAGAAGAGATTCTTCTATTTTAATACCAGTCATTGTTTCATATTCCTGTGCTTCAAACGCTTTCACATCCCACATGACTAAATCAGTATATCGAAGTACTTCCTCTATATTTTTTCCACCAACACCAGAAGTATCAATACAAGTATGAATATTTTTTTCTTTACAAAGCTTTAAACATTCAATTAAAAATTCACTCTGTAACAATGGTTCACCACCACTAAAAGTGACTCCTCCATTTTTATCAAAATATGGTTTATAACGTTCTATTTTCTCAACCAGTTCCAGTGGTGTCATCTGAATACCTATATTAGGATTCCAAGTATCTGGATTATGACAGAATAGACATCTTAAAGGACAACCTTGCATAAATACAACAAAGCGAATTCCTGGCCCATCAACTAACCCCATAGTTTCAATGGAATGAATATATCCAACGTTATTGTTTTTCATGGAATGTTCTACTAATAATTTCTAATTGTTGTTCTTTACTTAAACGATTAAAATGGACAGCATATCCAGAAATTCGAACAGTTAAATTAGGATATTCTTCTGGATGTTCCATCGCATCAATTAATGTATCACGACTCATAACATTTACATTTAAATGATGTGCTCCTTGTCCAAAATATCCATTCATAATATGTACTAAATTATCAATTTTTTCTTCTCTTTCATGCCCTAAAGCATCAGGAACAATTGAGAATGTATTACTGATACCATCTTGGCAAACATTTTTATATGGTATTTTTGCAACAGAATTTAAAGATGCTAACGCTCCACTATTATCTCTTCCATGCATTGGATTAGCACCTGGTGCAAATGGTTCTCCAGCTTTTCTACCATCTGGTGTAGAACCCGTTTTCTTACCATACACAACATTTGAAGTAATTGTAAGTACTGATAATGTATGTCTTGCATTTCTATATAATGGATGTTTCTTTAAATCATTTGAAAATTTTGTTACGATATCAACAGCAATACTATCTACACGATCATCATCATTTCCATATTTAGGAAAATCACCATCAATTTCAAAATCAATTGCAATTCCTTCATCATTACGAATTGGTTTTACTTTTGCATATTTAATCGCTGATAAAGAATCAGCTACAACAGAAAGTCCAGCAACTCCAAATGCCATTAAACGTTCAATAACTGTATCATGAAGTGCAAGCTGACTTGCCTCATATGCATATTTATCATGCATATAATGAATCGTATTCATCGCATCTACATAGGTTCCCGCAACAATATCAAGTACTTTTTCGTAATTTTTCATTACTTCTTCATAATCTAAATATTCACTAGTAATTGGTGTGATTCCTTCTACTACTTTTGTACCTTTTACTTCGTCTACTCCACCATTAATTGCATATAATAATGCTTTGGCCAAGTTACAACGAGCTCCAAAAAATTGCATTTGTTTTCCAACTTGCATTGCTGATACACAACATGCAATCGCATAGTCATCCCCATAAATAGGGCGCATAATGTCATCATTTTCATACTGTAGGGCATCTGTATCTATTGACATCTTTGCACAATATTTTTTAAAGTTTTCTGGTAATCCTTGAGCCCATAATACCGTCATATTTGGCTCTGGTGCAGGTCCTAAATTCGTAAGTGTATGTAAATAACGGAATGATGTCTTTGTTACTAAGCTCTTTCCTTCTTTTGTCATACCGCCTAATGACTCAGTAACCCAAGTTGGATCACCGGCAAATAATTCATTATATTCTGGTGTTCTCAAATGTCTCGCAATTCGAAGTTTTATAATAAATTGATCGATTAATTCTTGTGCTCCCTCTTCTGTTAAAATACCTGCTTTCAAATCCCTTTCAATATAAATATCTAAGAACGTACTAGTTCTACCAAGACTCATAGCAGCACCATTATTTTCTTTAATTGCAGCTAAATATCCAAAGTATAACCATTGTACAGCTTCTTTCGCATTACTTGCAGGTCTTGAAATATCAAATCCATATTTACTTGCCATAGAAGTAATTGCTTTTAATGCACGAATTTGTTCTGATACTTCTTCTCTTAAACGAATCATCGCATCTGTTACATGTGGTCCTAATTGATCTAAATCATATTGTTTTACTTTTATTAATAAATCTGTCCCATATAACGCAATACGACGATAATCACCTATAATCCTTCCACGACCATATGCATCTGGAAGTCCCGTTAATAATCCCGCATGTCTAGCAGCACGTACTTCTTTTGTATACGCATCAAATACACCATCATTATGTGTTTTGCGGAATGCCGTAAAATACTTATCAATTTCTGAATCCCATTCATATCCATAACTTTGTAATGCACTACGTACCATACGTGTACCACCAAATGGGTTAACAATTCTTTTTAATGGTTTATCCGTTTGTAATCCAACAATTACTTCATGTTCTTTGTCAATATACCCAGGTTCAAAATTATCAATTCCAGAAACTTTCTTTAGTTCAACATCTAAAATACCTTTTTCTAATTCTTCTTTTAATAAAGGTTTTAATGTTTCCATCACACAATTTGTATTTTCCGTAGGACCAACTAAAAATGATTCATCTCCAGTATATTCAGAGTAATTTGCTTTAATAAAACTACTAACGTCAATATGTTCACGCCAATTTTCCCCAACAAAGTTGCTCCACTCTTTCATTCTATTACCTCCCTATTTTATCTCTATCTTTTATATTATAACATTAAATGATACTTTATTTCTACTATTTCTGAACTTTTTCTAAAAACTCTTGTTCCGTCCAAATCATAATTCCTAATGCTCTAGCTTTTTCGTATTTACTACCTGGTTTCTCACCTACAATTACTACGTCAGTTTTTTTACTAACACTACCAGTTGTCGTTCCACCCATATGCTCTATTAGTTCTTTCGCATCTTCCCTTGTTATTGTAGAAAGACTTCCTGTTAATACAAACGTTTTTCCACTAAAATCAATCTTTTCCACCACTTCTTCTTCATAAGTCATACAAACGCCGGCTTCTTTTAATCGCTCAATTTCTTCTAAATTAGTAGCATCCTGAAAATATTCACTTACACTTTTAGCAATCACTTCCCCAATATCTTTAATTGCAACTAACTCTTCATAAGAAGCTTTTTTTAATTGTTCAATCGAACCATAAGTACGCGCAAGTAGTTTTGCCGTTTTCTTTCCTACATAACGAATCCCCAGAGCAAATAATAACTTATCTAGTGAATTTTTCTTACTTTCTTCTATTGCATCAAGTAGCTTTTGAATACTTTTTTCACCAAATCCCTCTAAACGCATTAACTCTTTTTTATATAAATGTAATTTATAAAAATCACTAAAATTTCTTAAATAACCCATGTTATAAAAGTCTTCCACAATATTGTCACCAAATCCATCTATATTTAGGGTATCTCGACTCGCATAATGAATAAGTCCCTCTATTTTTTTCGCGTCACATTCTGGATTAACACAATAATAAGCGGCATCTTTTTTTACTAGTTCATGATTACAAATTGGGCAAGTATGAGTCATAGCAAAAGGAATTTCTTTTCCCGTACGTCTTTCTTTAATTACTTCTACGACTTCAGGGATAACATCCCCAGCCTTTTTAATTGCGACAATATCACCAATCATAATCTCTTTATTTTTAACATAATCTTCATTATGTAACGTTGTTTTAGATATTGTTGACCCCATTAAAATAACTGGTTCTAATATTGCATTTGGTGTTACTTGACCCGTTCTACCAACCGTAAATTTAATATCTTTTAGTTTAGTAAGCACTAAAGTAGCCGGAAATTTATAAGCCGTTGCCCACTTCGGATATTTAATCGTATATCCCATTTTCTCTTGATCCTGTAAATCATCTAACTTTATAACAATCCCATCAATTTCATATGGTAAAGTATCTCTTTTTTCGGTCCATTCATTTACATAATCTAATAATTCTTGTATATTCTTTACTAATCTAATATTAGGATTAACACAAAATCCTAATGATTTCATAAACTCTAATGTCTCATAATGACTATGAAGTCCAAAAGCAGAAGCATTTGGTAAATGATAAATAAATGTTGATAACTTTCGTTTTGCAGCAATTTTAGAATCTAGTTGTCTAACACTTCCCGCTGCAGCATTTCTAGGATTAGCAAATAATTCTTCTCCTTTTTTCCTTCTTTCTTCGTTAACAGAAAGAAAAGAGTCTTTACTCATATAAATTTCACCACGTACTTCAATATCAATTTCTTTTGGTAACGTAAGTGGTACATCCTTAATCGTTTTTACATTATGTGTAATATCCTCACCAACGATTCCATCTCCTCGTGTAGCAGCACGCACTAATTTTCCTTTTTCGTATAACAAGGATACTGACAAACCATCAATTTTTAATTCACATACATAATGAGGATTATGAACTTCTTTTCGTATTCTCTCATCAAAACGAACAATCTCATCTTCATTAAAAACATTACTTAAACTAAGCATTGGTTTTTCATGAACAATTTTTCGAAATTCTTCAATCACTTCACCACCAACACGATGCGTTGGTGAATTAGGAAGAACAAATTCTGGATTATCTTCTTCTAACTCGATTAATTCTCGTAAATATTTATCATACTCCGCATCCGTAATCGTAGGTTTATCTAATGTATAATATTCATAACTTGCTTTATTTAATAATTCCACTAATTCTTTGATACGTTCTTCTATCATGCTATCACCAATATTATTATACACTAAAACAAATGTTTTTACTATCAAAGAACAAAAAAAGGTAACAAAGTACCTTATATTATCATCGTAAATATTTTCAAATTAAAACTTTTTTCTAAAACTATAATATTATACTATTTGTATAAGAATCATAATAGAATAATACCAACTATTTACTGTATAATAACATGCCTTAGAAAAAACGGTATGGTGCCAAATTGTCCTTTTCCTTGTTATCAACATCCAATATTTCTACATCACCTAAATTTTGATATTGTGTTCTTTTATTTTTACTTTCCATTTGTACTAATAATTCTTTTTTGGTCTTTTGTAATTCATAATTCATATCAGCTTGATAACGTTTTAATAACATATCAAGGGCTTTCATTTGATCTTTTAATTTATCCATTTCATACCTAGGTGTTACTTTTAATAATTCTAATTGCTGATAAATTTTTTCATTATGTGCTTGCATCAACATTTCTAGTTTCATCATTTTTTCTTTTACTTGTTCTAACTCTGTATTTGGATAATGTTGAATCGTCGTAAACTCTTGTTCAATCATTTTTTGGCTAGCTAAAAATTGTTGCTCCAACTGTTTCACTTGCTTTTGTAAATCTACATGATCAACTTTTTTTGTAACTGTTTTAAATTGTTCCACAAAGAAACGGCTTGTTTTTTCCAAAGCATCTTCTATATCAGTGAATCGCTGTTCCATACTCTTACTTTGTTTTTCTAATTCTTTCTTTAAACGTTCTACTTCTTCTGTCAAGGTAAAAATATGATCCTTAATTAAAGATTGTAACTCATTCCATTTTTCACTAGTAAGAACTGCTTCTGTTTCTTTTTTATCATAATGCTTGTTAATTTGATGGAAAGCAAAACCAATAACTAAAAAGAAAATCCATAGTAAGAAAATTCCCATACTTACTTCTATTAAAGATAAAATTTCTTTTTGTTCATATAAAGCATTCCAATTGGTAACATCCAATTTTTTGGTTGAAATTGTATTTAAAAATAATGCTAGCAAAAATTGAAGTGAAGAAAAACTTACTATATTTAATATTTTAGAGTATTTTGTTATTTTATTAGAAAACAATGTAATAAGCAAAACAATAATATTCATTACTATAAAAGTAAAGTATAAAGACAAACTAGGAAAATAAGCTTTCATAAATAAATCATCAATATAAAGAGAAATTCCTTTTATTACATAATCTTGATATTGGAAAACTAAAATACCAAGAAAAACGAAATATAAAATTGGAAAAATAAACTTAACTTGTTTTTTTTCAACATATAAATGCACAAATAAACTTGCACCAATAAAAATAGCAAAAACAAAAAGTAGAACGGTAAATGGTGAGGAAAAGAGTAATCCAAAAACAATGGATAATTTTTCGAATAACGAAATATTCATAAGTTCCCCTCCTTTTTATTCTACTTTTATTTGATTTGCAATATAAACAGTTTGTTCCTTATTGTTACCATTTGTACATGTAATTAAAGTCATAGTAGACTTCTTAGAATCACGATATACTTTGATTGTTCCCGTTTTTGGCTGTTGATATATATTAACAATTTCATATGTATAAACTTTATTCTGATATTCTACATATATTTTATCATGAATTTCTAATTGATACAATTTATCAAAATAAGCAATCGTTCCTGTACCAGAATGAGCCGCTAATATAAAATTCCCATTTTTTTCATCTGGCATCGATACAGGATTTAATATTGTAATATTTTCTTCGACATTGTTATGAATTGAATTTGGATCAACAAAACCTCTTTTTAATCCAATCTTTGGTATTTCTAAAATACCAATATATTCACTTGTACTGATGTTATTTGTAATATCTTCTTTCTTTTCTGCATTATTTTTTTCTTCAACATTAGGTACAGCTGTAATCTCATCTTTTGTTTTATTTACAACTTCTTCCTTTTGATAATATAATTTTTGCCCCATTTTGTCAAAAATGTGTAATTTCTTTTTTTGAATAAATTGATAACTACACAGAAATATACCAAAAAGAATTAGTAAAAAGCCAATTTGAATCAATTGGCTATTACTTTGTTTCTTAGTTATTTTTTGCATGTTTGTAAATTAACCCACTACCTAATGCAATAATTGCAAAACCAACTAATCCAAATACACTTGAATTGTTCATCATAGTATCAGGAACTTCAGTAATTTCGTCTGGTGTTGGCGTAGGCGTTGGTGTAGGTTGTCCTGGAGTTGGTGTTGCCGTTGGTGTAGGTGTTGGTGTTGGTTTTTCTGGAATTTGAATTTGTGTAACTTTTGCAGTATAACATAATTCATCAATAATAATTGTTTGATCTCCTACTAATTCATATCCTTCAGGAACAGCCAAGATTTTTAACGTATAAGTATCGATTGGTAAATAATTTTTCTTATGAGTTGTTCCATTACTTGTCCAAGAATCTACTACTTGATTTTTTGAATTACGTAATTCGAACTTTACCCCAGCAATATGTTTTTTTGTTTTTGCATCAATAGCGTTAAATTCAGCTTTTGTATAATCAGATTCAGATGTTAATTCATATACTTGATCTTCACTATCAATCATAATTACAGTATCTTTAGCAGTTAAGTATCCTGGTGCTGGTTCATTTTCTACTAAAATATATTTTCCAGGCTCAACAGTAATTTCTTGAACACTACCATCTGTTTTCCACGTTTTAACTATATCACCTAATGCACTACCAGTCTTTGGTTTACTAAGTGTCATTGTAGCACCTTTAATTGCCTTATCCGTACCTATCTCCACTTTATTTACCTTAATTGTTGCGGCATTTACTCCACTTACACCTACCATGAAAAGCATAATCGGAAGCACAATTGAAACTAATTTCTTCATCTATGCCATCCCTCCTTTATTCTATACTTAGATTATATCACTCCTATTTTCATAATACAATTATTTTTACACATTACAATGTCAACCACTGTAAACATATATTATTTTGTATAATTCATTGTATTTTAGAAAATACTATCAATAGTAATCAAAAATAAAAGTTAATATAAGAAACTTATTAATAAGTTTCTTATATTAGTATGTTCAAAAATAGTATATTTATTAAATATTTAAAAAATAAATATTTTTATTTTAAATTAAACTTTACATCCAAAACATCTAAAATACTAGAATCTTTTAAATTTATTTTATTAATTAAATTTTAAGTGAACTAAAAAAAGACATAAACAGTATTTTCTTAATATTTCTAATACCCAACTATTCATACTTATTTCACTTATATTTTTCTAATTCTTTTAGTCTTTCTTTTTCAAAAATATTATTCCACTCTTTAATTTTTATAGTATCTTCTTTGGTACTCGAATATCTTTTTTTCGTATTATGAGATCCTTTGAATATACCCATTCCAAAAAAGTCTTCTAATTCCTTCGACGCCACTGATTTTATTTCTAAAACAATAGAATACGTTAAATAATAATCCCAAATTTCTACCATTTGAGCATTTTTATTTTCTATTTGTCCAAAGTCTTCCAAATATTTTTTTAACTTTTTATAACTACTCAGTAAATCTACACCTTCTTGATTGAATGTATACGATGGATTAGCAAAAAATAGTATTCCCAAGCCATATATAGCTAAAAATTCTCCAATATAAAACAAATATGGAACAAATCCTAAAAAGATAAATACTACATACTTCATCATTTCTTTATCTCTTTTTACTTTGTTATAATATGTCTCTAGTGGAAAAGACATTAAAACTAAAGCAGAAAAGAAATTCATTTTACCACTTGGAAATTGATTATCATCGGTAGTATCTAAAATTAAACTATTATGTAATTTCTCTCCCGTTATAGATACACCATCATTATATCCTAAGAACCAGTTTATTAAATATTTTTCATATTCAAACAAACTATCCAATGGTTTATTCGTTCTTGATAAAACAATATCTTTATTTTTAAATATATCGTTTTTTAATTTTTCTTTTGCTTCATCATTATATTCTAATTTTAAATAATTTCGATCCACTAAATCTAATAACGTAGACGCTAAAGATAATTCATCTACTAAACCATCTGTCATTAAAAATCTAACATGTGCTGGTCTTAATTTACTTGGTAGTTCTCTTTCATAAATATTAACGTTGGTACTTTCTGGTATTAATTTTTTATGCAATTTATAAGTTTTCCATAATACTAAAGCAACACTAATTACAAATACTATTAATCCAATTATAAAACCGTATTTCCCTATAAAAGGAAGGTAAGTTATATAAAATGAACCTACACATATAAAACAAAAACAAAATATTAAATAGATTGAAATTCTCATTTTATCTAATTTACCAGTTAAATATACTCTTTGTTTAGTAGTATTATTAATATAGGTAGACGCACTTGCTAATTCAAAATAATTATATAATCTATTAATAAAAAATTCTCTATCCCTATAAAAGTTCATACTATCACCAATTATATAATATCATATTCTACAAAAAAGTATAGAAATACTTTTCAAACTGTTGAAAAACAATTCGTTAATAGTCTTTTTATAAAAAAACAAATAAGTAAATAGTATACCTATTTGTCATAGTATGAGAAAAATAAATTTTTTATTTTTCTTTTTGAAGTGCATGATACGTAAAACTAAATAAGGCAATTCCTAAACAGAAAGCTCCAACCCAAAAAATTGGTTTACTAAATGGATCACCCATGTTATCTTTCATAAAGTTTTTAAAATTTTCAAGTAATTTATTAAATTCATCTACTATATTAAATAATATCAACATATTCTATCCTACCTTTCTAATACTTTTGTGACCTTTCATTAATTTCTTTATTCCATGTGGATGAGCAAATGCAATCGTTAAAATAGATTTATCCACCCCAACTACAACACCAGTGCCAAATGTATCATGGATGATTTTACTACCAATTTCATAAGTTGCATTTTTATCAATATTACTAATTGGTACCTGTGTGATTGGTTTCAATCCCGTTTTTTCTTCAAAACATAATTCAAGATAATCTGGAGTAATTTCACTAATAAATCTACTTGGTGGATTGACACTATCCATTCCATAAATTGTTCTTCTTCTAGCATTTAATATCCACAAACTTTTTTTTGCTCTTGTAATGGCGACATAACAAAGTCTTCTTTCTTCTTCCAATCCATCTGCTTCTAAAAAAGCATTATTGTGTGGAAAAATTCCTTCTTCTAACCCAATTAAAAATACATGATCAAATTCTAATCCTTTCGCTGAATGAATTGTCATTAATGTTACGACATGAGAATTATCTTTATGCTCTTCTACATCGGCAACTAAACTAATTTCAGCAAGAAACTCTTCTAATGAAATAATTCCATTTTTCTCTTCAAAATTTTTCGTTATTGATTTAAATTCCTCTAAGTTTTCTAATCGAATATCTGCTTCAATTGATTTTTCATTTTCCAATTCTTTTCGCATACCACTTTTTTCTAGTACTGCATCAACAAGTTCTGTTAATGATAACTTATCACTTTCTTGTGTAAGCTCTTCAATTACTTTTTTATAAGCGAGTTCTTTTCCACTATCAATCGCATCATATAAACTAGTTTGATTTTGATTTGCTTTTATCGTTAACGCTTCAATTGATTTTGTACCAATTCCTCTTTTTGGTGTATTAATGGTACGTAATAAACTAATATCATCATAATGATTATAAATTACTTTTAAATATGCGATTAAATCTTTAATTTCTTTTCGATTGTAGAAATAAAAACTACCTACTACTTTATATGGAATATTGGCTTGCAGCAAAGATTCTTCCATATTTCTTGATTGAGCATTCGTACGATATAAAACAGCGATATCTTCTGGTTTTGTTCCATTTTCTAATAATGTTTCAATTTCTTTTCTAACATAATAAGCTTCTTCTTTCTCATCGCTAGCGCGATAATACTTGATTTTTAATCCATCTTCGTTATTTGTCCAAAGTTTTTTATCTTTTCGTTCTTTATTATTTTGAATTACATTATTTGCAGCATTTAAAATCGTTTTTGTAGAACGATAATTTTCTTCTAGCATAATTACTTTTGGATGTTCATAATCCTTTTCAAAATTCAAAATATTTCTAAAATTTGCCCCTCGGAATGAATAAATACTTTGATCATTATCTCCAACAACACATATATTTTTATATTTTGCACTAATCAGTTTAATTAATAAATACTGTGCATGATTGGTATCTTGATATTCATCTACTAATATATATTTAAATCGTTCTTGATATAATTTTAATACTTCAGGATATTTAGTAAATAATTCTAATGGAAGCATTAATAAATCATCAAAGTCTACAGAATTATTTAACTTTAGTTTTGCTTGATATTTTTTATAAACCGTAGCTACTACGTCTTCAAATTCAGTCATAGCAATTCTATCATAATGTTTTGGATCAACTAATTCATTTTTTGCACTACTAATTTTATTCCGAACAGCCCTTGGATTATACTGTTTTGGGTCTAGATTCATTTCCTTCATAATCTTTTTAATAATCGTTAAAGAATCATCACTATCTAAAATAGTAAAGTTTTCTTTATATCCTAATTCTTGATAGTGTTCTCTTAAAATGAGTAAACCAAATGAGTGAAAAGTAGAAATCTGAATTTGAAAACCAACCGGTCCAAGCATCCCAATAATTCTTTCTTTCATTTCTTTTGCAGCCTTATTGGTAAATGTAATTGCTAAAATAGAATCTGGTGCAATCCCCAATTCTTCAATCAAATAGACAACTCTTGTTGTTAAAACTCTTGTTTTACCACTTCCTGCACCCGCAAGTACTAAAAGAGGCCCCTCTGTCGTTGTTACTGCTTCTTTTTGCTCTTTATTTAAAGTATCTATATTCATGACTCGCCCCCTATCTTCTTAATCATTGTATCATAATTTGCATTAGAAGAAAATGCGAACATAGAAAAAAGATTAATGTTTGATTAATCTTTTTTCTAACAAAGATACAGCATAATACATGATAGTTGCAACAATACATAAAATAATAATTCCACTCATAACTAAATCTAGTTGAAAAACTTGAGAGCCATACAAAATAAGATACCCTATTCCAGATTTCGATACTAAGAATTCTCCCATGATAACGCCGATGCAACACATATAGGGAGAATGAAAAGCATTTTAGTAAAGAACTTGCTAGAAATGGAGTAAACATGGGAAAAGTAACTTGTCCATTTTGTAATAGTAAAAATACGTTTAATATTGCTTACGGCTATTTAAAAGAGAAAAAGGTAAAGAAAAACTATGTAGAACTAGATACTAATATCAATTATAGAAAAGGCTTTAAAAAGTATGATTTTGATGGTGAAAAATTAATTAGTTATTTACCTAATCATTATTGCAAAGATTGTGGAAAAAGATTCCAATCTAGAAAAGTTATGTACACAGTAGATATATCTGTTATTAATTTGATTATTTATATTAATGATAATTACTATAGGTATATCTTTGATTTTAGTGATAAAGAGAATCCTAATTATACTTTAAAGGTTAACTGGTTACCTATTAAGATAAATGTATCTGTTACTATTAATGATATGAATAGAATACTTTCTAGTTTTAAAAAGTTTAAGCCAAACTTGTGGAATAGTCATTATGGTGATTCCTACAGTTATAATAAATATTATTGGATATTAAAATGTACCTATTACAATGGAGTTGATTACGTAAAAGGTGGAAATGATAAAGTACCTAATAATTGGCACGACTTTATTAAGCCATTCAAGATAATATTTAATGAAAATATTTTTGATTTAGAATCCTAAGAAATTAGGATTTTTATATTGTAAAAGAAAGGGATGATAACATGGCAGTTTTTAAAGTGAAAAAAGTTAAGAATTATACATCTATGAGTAATGAACATTTACAAAATAAAGAACTAAGTTTAAAAGCAAAAGGATTATTATCTTATATGCTATCTTTACCTGATGATTGGAACTATTCACTAGAGGGATTAGTATCTAATTGTAAAGAAAGCAAAACATCGATAAGAAGCACTTTAAATGAGCTTAAACAACATGGCTATTTATCTGTTGAAAAACTATATCCAAATAAGACTGAAAGTAAAAAGATAGAATATACCTATAATATCTATGAAGAACGAGGTCTAAATCCATATATCAAAAACCAAGATATGGATAATCCATACCTTGCTTCTCAACATATAGAAAATAATACACAACAAAGTACTAATAAAAAAATTACTAATAAACTAAATAATAAAGAACAAATAGATAAAGAAGATAAAGAGAATAATGATGATTTTGAAATGTTTTATAAATGACTATAAAAGAACCAGTATTTAAAATCTTATTGAGAAATGTTATAATAGTGTGTAATAAAAAAGGAAGGAGTAGTATTTATGTTTAACGTAAATGATTATGATAAATTTGCAGAAAAAAGACACTTTGCAGTGACGAATGGAATGAAAAAGTCATTACGATTTGTAGAAAAACCTATGATGTTATCTATGCTTCCAAATATTGAAGGTAAAAGAGTCCTTTTATTAGGTTGTGGAACTGCTGAAGAAAGTGAGATGTTAAGTAAATATAATCCTAAAAAAATTACAGGTATTGATATTTCGGAGAAATCAATAGCTATTGCCAAAGAAAGCTATCCTAATTGTGATTTCTATGTAGGCGATATGCTGAATCTTCCATTTAAAGAAAATGAATTTGATTTTATTTTTAGTAGCTTAGCAATTACTCATGTAGAAGATAAGAATAAAGTATTTAAAGAATTATATAGAGTATTAGATGACAATGGTCAAGTTTTATTTTCTGTTGGTCATCCTATGAGATTTGCTACTGAAAAAATTAATTATAATGCTAATAGTTTTCATGTTATAGGATTTGAAGCTGGTAGCGATGGGAAACAAGTACTAGGGAAATATATGTCTCATACCAAACAAGTAAATCATTTTAAAGACAATGAGGTACTAGAAGAGTTTATCGCTCCACCATCATATTATTTTGAACTACTTAAACACAATAACTTTGTAGTTGAAGATTTTAAAGAATCAAGATGTATTGATGAGTGCAAAAAAATAGATGAAGCATATTATAATAGATTTCATGAGATACCACAGTTTATGGGATTTTTAGCTAAAAAAACTAAAGAGTAAATTGTTAATTAAAAAGGAGATGATTATGTATGTCTTTTAAAGACAAAATTTATTTAGTAACAGGTTCTACCTCTGGTATAGGTCAAGGTATTGCAAAAGAATTATTAGAAAATGGAGCAAAAGTTGTTATTAATTATGCTCATAATGAAGAAAATGCAAATTTAACAAAAAATATGTTTAAACATTTTAAAGAAAATATATTGTTTATAAAAGCAGATGTTTCAAATGAAACTGACGTTAAGAATATGTATAAACAAATTAAAGAAAAGTTTGGAGGATTGGATGGTATAGTCAATAATGCAGTATATGATAAGATTTTTTCTATTGAAGATTTAACTGCAGAGGAATATAGAAAAGAGTTGAATGTTAATGTTGTTGGTAGATGGTTGTGTATAAAATATGCAATCCCACTATTAAAGAAATCTAAAGTTCCAAGAATTGTAAATATAGCATCTAGATTAGGTACTAAACCAGTAGATGATTCGGTTGCATACTGTACAAGTGAAGCTGCCACTATTATGCTAACTAAATGCTGTGCATTAGAATTAACACCTAAATATAATATTAAAGTAAATACTGTTAGTCCTTCTATGACTCTAACGCCTCTAGCTAAGAAAAGTTATTCTGAAGAAGAAATAAAAGCGACTTCATCAAAAAATCCAAGTGGTAGATTGGGAGAAGTAAGTGATATAGTTCATACAGTATTATTCTTATTAAGTGACAAAGCAGATTATATTAATGGCGAAAATATAAATGTTAATGGTGGAATACTTTTAAAATAATAACAGA
This sequence comes from uncultured Bacilli bacterium, assembly GCA_944332435.1. Classification (GTDB taxonomy): domain Bacteria; phylum Bacillota_I; class Bacilli_A; order RF39; family UBA660; genus MGBC107952. The sequence goes on from CALVJW010000018.1 coordinate 18,369, forward strand.
CTATATTATGAATAGTTTATTAAATTATTAAAATTATTATATTTCACGGAATCTGAAATAGTCTCAAAAGTAAAAAATAGGAAGCATATATGATGAATGATGTATTAAAATATTTTAGTATTTTATTCACTAGAGAATGGGCTACTATTATTTGGATTTTGATTATATTAATATGCATATTGAGAAATAAAAACACAAGAAAATCTTTTTTAGATGTTATTAAAATTTTATTTGGAAAAGTCTTAATAAAAGTTTGGTTGATAACAGCTTTATATGTTTTTATGATATCTTTTGTTTTTTCTAAAACTATAATTTGGGATACGATATATATTAAGGACATTATTATTTGGTATTTAACAGCAGGGATAGTTTTTTTGTTTTAATGCAGTATCCAAAGAGACCGATGAAAAGTTTATTTTAAATGTATTAAAAGATAATTTGAAGTTCACAATTATTATAGGGTTCATTTATAGTACTTTTACATTTAGTCTTTTAGTTGAGTTGTTAATTATCCCAATTATAACTGAATATTGGATAGGTTATAATAAATTAGACAAAAAAAATAAGGACATGATAAAATAAAAAAAGAAAGAAGGAATACCATGTCAGAAAGAAGAGAAAGAAGAAGTTTCACAGATGAATTTAAAAAACAAGTAGTAGGTTTATATAATGCTGGAAAATCAAGAACAGAGATTATAAAAGAATATGATCTATCTGCATCAGCATTTAATAGGTGGGTAAAAGAATATAATACTAGTGGTTCATTTAAAGCAAAAGATAATCGTTCAGAAGAAGAAAAGCGGATATTACAACTGGAAAAAGAAAACAAACAACTTAGAATGGAGAACGATATTTTAAAGCAAGCGGCACTGATAATGGGACGAAAGTAAGAATTATATTAGCGAATCGTGACAAGTACAGTATCAGTGCAATGTGTAAAGTTCTAAAAGTGTCCAGAGTGCTTGTCTATTATCAAAGAAAAAATAAAAGAAACGATAAAAAATTAGAAGAAGAAATAGTTCGTATTTTTAAAGAAAGTAGAAATAATTATGGTTCTAGAAAAATCAAAGTGGAATTGTCTAAACTTGGATATCAGGTTAGTTTAAGAAAAATAAGAATAATTATGAAATTACATGGTTTAGTAAGCAATTATACAGTAAAACAATTTAAAATTCATAAAACAAAAAGTAATGAAGAAGATAAACCAAATATATTAAATAGAGAGTTTAAACGCGATAAGAAATTGGAAGTTGTAGTAAGTGATTTAACATATGTAAATGTGGCTGGTAAATGGAATTATATCTGTTTAATATTAGATTTGTGGAATAGAGAAATCATAGGATATGCAGCAGGAAAACATAAAACAGCAGAATTAGTATACCAAGCAATTTGTAAGATACCATATGATCTAAATCAAATAAAAATATTTCATACAGATAGAGGGAATGAATTTAAGAATAAATTAATAGATGAAGTTATTAATACCTTTGAAATCAAAAGATCATTATCAAAAAAAGGTTGCCCATATGATAATGCGGTAGCGGAGGCAACCTATAAAATTGTAAAAACAGAGTTTGCATTTAATCGTCGATTTGAAGACTTTGAAGAGTTGGAACGAGAATTATTTGATTATGTGAATTGGTATAATAATATAAGAATACATGGCTCATTAGATTATCAAACGCCAGTACAATACCGTTTACAATTGTCTTTATAAAAATTGTCTAAAAAAATGTTGACAATCCA
>CALVJW010000019.1 GCA_944332435.1 uncultured Bacilli bacterium
AAAAAAAAAATTTAGGAAGGAGAATGAGATAATTGTAATTTTAGAATTAGTAAAAGGAAATAAAAAATATTGTTTTTTTTTTTTTTTTTTTTGTGTGTGTATGATAAAAAAACATTGCCTTGTAAAAGCAATGTCTCTATTTAATAATTTTATATTCAACTTTTTCAGTATTTCTAACATCTTCAGTGATTAATGTGTTAAATTGTTTTGATTCTCCAGGTTTAATTGTTTCTCCTACGTTGCCAGCAGTTTCTACAATTAACTTGTGATCTTTATCATAGAGTAATAATGATAATGAAGTTAAGTTGATTGTTTCTTTTGATTCGTTGGTCACAGTCGCAACGACAGTACTGATTCCGTCTTTAAATGTAATATTAAATCCACTAATTTTTAATTCTTCTACTTTTGTATCTTCTAGTACTTTAGTTGTTTCTTCTGTAGTTGGCTTTTCATTCTTCTTTGTTTCTTCGGTAGCTTTTTTGTTTTCACAGGAACATCCTGTTAAAAGAAGTGCGACCGCTAATAAACAAGTAAAAAATTTTATCTTTTGGTACACAACGCTTCCTCCTATTCTATAGACATTATAGTATGAAATCCTTTGTTAGTCAATAGAAGAAAAGTATACTTTTCCTAGGGAGAATGTTATAATAATAGTGGTGATGATATGATAGCGTTAATAACAGGTGCGAGTAGTGGTATGGGACGTGATATGGCCTGTATTTTAGATAAAAAGGGATATGATTTGATATTAGTTGCAAGAAGATTAGACAAATTAGAAGAGCTTAAACAAGAGTTAAAAAATGATGTGACGCTTATTTCTATGGATTTATCAATCATTGAAAATTGTTATTGCCTATATGAGCAAGTAAAAGATAAAAATATTGATATTATAATTAACAATGCTGGTTTTGGATTACTTGGGGATTTTGTAACATCTGATTTAGATAGAGAATTGAATATGATTGATCTAAATATAAAGTCACTACATATTTTAACAAAATTATTTTTAAAAGATTTTGTTAGTAAAAATCGTGGATATATATTAAATGTTGCAAGTAGTGCTGCATTTCAACCGGGTCCTTTAATGGCTACTTATTATGCAACCAAAGCTTATGTTTTACATTTAACAGAAGCCATTTACGAAGAGTTAAGACATATGAAAAGCCATGTTTATATAGGTTGTTTATGTCCAGGACCAGTGAATACTGAATTTAATCAAGTGGCTAATGTTACCTTTAGTTTAAAAGGATTGGATAGTTACCAAGTTTCGCAGTATGCAATTAAGAAAATGTTTGCTAGAAAAATAATTATTATTCCAGGAATTCTTATGAAACTTAATATGTGGTTAAATCGTTTCTTACCAAAAAAAATATTACTTAGGTGTACTTATTATATTCAAAGAAAAAAAGATCGATGATCGTAGAACAACTTTATAAAAAAGGTGTTTTTTTCTTGTAATAAAAAATACTTTATATTATAATAAATTCAGTTTTTGGTGGTGATATAGTGAAACAAGCGATTAAAGTAACTAAATTACGTTTTTCTTACGGACAAAATGAAGTGATTCATGGAATTAATTTTCAAGTAGCAAAAGGAAAAATTGCAACTTTAATTGGAAATACTGGCGGTGGAAAAACTTCCCTTGTAAAATTATTAATTGGATTAGAAGAAGGACAAGGACAAATAGAATTACTAGGAGAAAATTTGGAAGCATTATCAACACCTCTTGAACAAATTATTCGTGTAGTATTTGCTAGTTCTTATCAAACATTCAGAGCAAAAAACGTTAAGAATATATTAATGCATCCTCTTAAAAATATGAATTTGAAAGAAGAAGAAATAAATATATATCTAGGTGATATTGTAGCGTTATTTAAAATCGAACATTTGCTTTCTAAAAATCCCAAAGAATTAACGAAAGAAGAAGCAAGTATTATTGCAATTGCTACTGCTTTAGTAACAAAACCACAAATCTTAATTTTAGATGATGCCTTTATTCATATGGGTGCAATTGCTAAAAAACGCATCTTTCGTATTTTAAAACAGTTGAATAGGAAAAATCATTTAACTATTTTTAATGTAACACATGATGTTAATGATATTTTATATGGTGACTATGTGATTCTTTTATATCAAGGAAAAGTTGTATTAAAAGGAGACGTAGCAGATGTAATTAAAAGTGAAAAAATATTAAAAAAATATCATTACGAACTTCCTTTTATGGCAGAATTATCTGATAAATTACGATATTATAATGTGATTGAAGAAACTATTTTGGATATGAATAGGATGGTGAGTACGATATGGAAATAAGGTTAGAAAATGTTTGTTACCTTGACAAAACATCAAGTTTACAGGATATTAGTGAAAATTTTATAGAAAATAATGTATATGGAATTATCGGACCAAGTGGGAGTGGAAAATCTACTTTTGGTAAATTATTAGCTGGTGAGTTGATATTGCATGAAGGGCATATTTATTATGATAATTTATTGATAGATTCAGATTCTAACCGAGATAAATATGTCGAAGTTCAAAAAAAAGTTGGTTATGTATCAGAAGAGCAAGAATTTATAATGCCTACTGTTTATGAAGAGTTAGCACAAAAAATAAAAAAGCAGCATTATCGTGAATCAGAACTTGAAAAAAGAATCTTTGATGCTTTAAAAATGGTTGGCTTATCCCGTACTTTTATAAGTCGAAATCCTCGTACACTTAGTACTGGTGAGCAACGTAAATTATCCCTTGCTATTGCACTGATTTGTAATCCTAAAGTTGTGATATTAGACGAACCAATATTTGGTATGGATCCTTTTGAGCAAAAAAAATTGATAAGATTAGTTCGTATGCTAAAGATGCGTTATCATAAAATTGTTATTATTATTAGTAATGATTTAGATTTTATGTTACCAGTAGTAGATCAAATTTTAGTGATGGAAGATGGAAAAGTTAAAATGAATCAAGCAAAATATCAAGCCTTGAAAGCTACTAGAAAGTTAAAAAATATGGGGATACAAGTTCCTAGAATGATTGAATTTTCTGATATTGTATTGAAAAAGAAAAAAATTAAGATAGGGTATCGAGATCATATGAATGATTTAATTAAAGATATTTATCGTTATGCTGAATGGGGATGTCACAATAAATAGTATATTTAGTTTACATTAGGAATAACTTACCAAAGATACATCTCTTTAAAAAAAATATAATTTGTGGTAAAATAATGTCATATGAAAAAATTGGGATTACAATCGTATTGATTCCTAAATATAAAATATCAATTGAATGATAAAACAGGATGATTTGATGTATATCATAGATATAAAAGAAGCGAAAATTTATTTATGATGATTTTCACTTTATTGTTAGTTAGTGAGGTAGTAATATGAGATATTTAATGACATTTTCTTATGATGGTTCTAAATATAAAGGTTATCAAAAACAAGAAAAAGAAAGAACAATACAAGGTGAATTAGAAAAAGCATTAAAAAAAATGGCAGGAAATAAGAAAGTGGATGTTCATGCAAGTGGAAGAACCGACGCAAAGGTTCATGCAATAAGTCAAAAAGCACATTTTGACTTAGATACGAAGATGACTTGTGACAATATGAAAAAAGCATTAAATAGTTTACTTCCTGATGATATTTATATCAAAAATATAGAAGAAGTAAATGATACATTTCATGCACGATATAGTGCAAAAGCAAAAGAGTACATTTATGTTATTAATATGGGTGAGTATAATCCTATTATGAAAGATTATGAATATCAATATAATAAAAAATTAGATGTTGTAGAAATGGAAAGAGCTTTAAAATATTTAGAGGGAACACATGACTTTAAATCTTTTACTAAAGCTGATGATGAACGAGATGATTACACGAGAACAATCATTCAAACAAATCTTACTCGCGATTTAAAGCAAGTAAATAAAATTACGATTTCCTTTCTAGGAACAGGGTTTATGCGTTATATGGTTCGAAATATGGTAGGAACTTTAATTGAAATAGGTGAAGGAAAAAAACACAGTGAAGAAATTATCGATATTTTAGCAGCAAAAGATCGTAGAAAGGCAGGAATTACTGCCAATCCGGAAGGGTTGTATTTAAAAGATGTCTTTTATTAATGGATGTCTTTTCTTTTTAATTAAAATATGGTATTATTAATACAGTAAGAATAAAGAGGAGGTATTGTTATGGATCAAAATCCACAAAACAACACAAATAATAATCAAGATTTAGATAGTTTATTAAAAGAATTTCAAAGTTTATCGGCAACTACGCCTGAAAAACCAGTAGAAATTACACCTAATGTACAGGCTACACCTGTAGCGCAACCGGTTCAGCAATCAACAAATATGGTGGAATCACAAGCAAATGCTACAGTTAATCCAGTTAATAATGCACAACCTGTAAATCAGTCAAATATAGTAATGGATAATAAAAACCAAGTAGATGCCAGTACTTTGAATATGAATTCAGTAAATCCACAACAATCAAGTCAACCAATGACTTCGGGTGCGGTACAACAACCACAGCAGGCAACTGTAATTGGTGCAAAATCGACACCAAATCCGGAAGTGGACATGAGTGTATTAAATGAAAAGGTGGATGTCTATCCTGGTATGAATGTTACATTAAATTCAAATGGAGATGGTACTGATATATCAAATATTAATGTGCCTGATAATAACGGAACTGATAATAATGATGGGCAAAATAATAATTTATCAACTCAGAATGATTCAGGAAATAATAAAAGTAATTTAATGTTTTTAATAGTTATTTTCTTAATTATTGGTGCATTTATTTTATTTATTCCAAAAATTGATAGTTTCTTAAAAAAGAAACCTGGTATGGAAGCAAAACCAACACCAACTGCAACAGCAAAGCCAACAAATAAACCGGTAGCTGATAAAGACAAAGAGAAAACATTAGTTTGTACGTTTCCAATAACAGTTACTAATGATACATCTACTGAAGTAACATATAAATATTATTATAAAGATGAAAAAATAACAAAACTTGAGACAACGACAAATAAAAAGTATTTAATAGTAGATGATACAACTCGTTCAGCTTATACAGTGGATCAAGTAAATTGTGGTACGCTTGCAACAGATTATGCTAATATTTTAGGATTTGCTGCATCTTGTGAAGAGAAAGATAATACGTTTATTATCAAAAATTCTTATGACTTAGCAAATTTTGTTAATCCAACAACAATTACAATCAATGGACAACAAAAAACATTAAAATCAGATGCTAATTACGGTGATGATATTAATGAAGCAAAAGAACTTGCAGAAATGCTTGGTGCTTCTTGTAAATAAAGGTAGATTTTCTATCTTTTTTTATAAATTCAATTGTTTGATAGAAAGTGTGAAAAACTGTCATAATTTCATTGACTTTTCCTTATTTTTTTAGTAGAATTTTAATTGGTACATTTTATATATCCCATAAGAGAAGTGTTGGGACCACTTTCTCAAACATTAATATTATTAGAAAGGGAGATATTATGAAAAATACATACATGCAAAAAAAAGAGACAGTTTCACGTAACTGGTATGTAATTGATGCAACTGATATGACATTAGGTAGATTAGCTACTAAAGTTGCTTCAGTATTACGTGGTAAGCATAAACCAACTTACACTCCTCATGTTGATTGTGGAGATTATGTAATTGTTGTAAATGCTGACAAAGTGAATCTTACAGGAAAAAAATTAGACCAAAAAGTTTATTACAATCATAGTGGATATACGGGAGGTCTTAGAGAAAGAACTGCTCGTGTTATGAAAGAACAATATCCAGTTGAAATGGTAGAAAGAGCAATCAAAGGAATGCTTCCACACAATAGATTAGGTCGTCAAATGTATAAGAAATTATTTGTATATGCTGGAGAAACACATCCACATGCTGCACAACAACCTGTAAGCATGGATTTGGATTAAGGAGGGTTTTAAATGAGTAAAAAAGTAATTACTGCAACAGGTAGAAGAAAATCTTCTATTGCACAAGTAAAAATGGTTCCAGGAACTGGAAAAATTACAGTTAATGGTAGGGATGTAAGAGATTTCTTTCCTTACGAAACTAACATTATGGATTTAAAACAACCTCTAGTTGCTACAAGTACAGAAGAAACATTTGATATCGAAGTTAAAGTTAATGGTGGAGGATTTACTGGTCAAGCCGGAGCAATTCGTTTAGGAATCGCAAGAGCTTTATTAGAATATGATAAAGCAAATGAAGGTTCTGGTAGTGAAACTACATTCCGTAATATTTTAAAGAAAGCTGGATTTATTACTCGTGATTCAAGAGTAAAAGAACGTAAAAAACCAGGTCTTAAAGCTGCACGTCGTGCACCACAATTTTCAAAAAGATAAGATTCATACAAAGTTCAACTCATGGTTGGACTTTTTTTGTGAATCGTATTACTGGGTAAAATCTTTATGTTATAGATAGAACATGTTATAATATGGATGGAAAGAAGGGATAATATGCGTCTTAGTAAAGAATGGAAAGATTATCAATTGTTAGATGCTGGAAATGGTGAAAAAGTAGAAAGTTGGAATGGCATTATTTTACGTAGACCGGATCCACAAGCTATTTGGCCAATTGATAAGTCGTTAAATGTTTGGAAAAATCCAGATGGACATTATCATAGAAGTAATAAAGGTGGAGGAGAATGGTCTTTCAAGAAGAAGTTGCCAGAATATTGGACTGTTTCCTATAAAGATCTAACGTTTAAAGTATCTCCAACAAATTTTAAACATACCGGATTATTCCCAGAACAGGCTGTTAATTGGGATTATATGATTGATAAAATTAAAAATAGTAATCGTGAAATTAAGGTATTAAATTTATTTGCATATACAGGTGGGGCAACGATGGCATGTAGTTATGCAGGCGCTAGTGAAGTTGTTCATGTAGATGCATCAAAGGGTATGACAGCATGGGCAAAAGAAAATAGAGATTTATGTGGACTTACTAATCATAAGATTCGATTTATTGTTGATGATTGTCTAAAGTTTGTAGAAAGAGAAGAACGTCGTGGTCATAAATATGATGCAATTATTATGGATCCGCCTAGTTATGGAAGAGGACCAAATGGTGAAGTATGGAAGTTTGAACATAATATTTATCATTTAATTCAGGCTTGTATGAAAATATTAAGTGACAAACCTTTATTCTTTTTAGTGAATTCTTATACAACGGGAATTTCTAGTACTGTACTTGAAAATATTCTAAAAACAACAATTTTACCAAAATATCCAGAAGGTCATGTTGATGCTGGTGAGGTAGGTCTTCCAATTCAAAATAATGATTTAGTATTACCTTGTGGGATTTATGGTAGATGGGAAGCCAATGATTAATATTTTATATGAAGATAATCATTTGTTGGTAGTGGAAAAACCAATTAATATTCCAGTACAAGAAGATAGTAGTCGTGATTTGGATTTATTATCCATTTTAAAGGCTGATTTAAAAAAAAGGTATCATAAGCCTGGAAATGTTTATTTGGGTCTTATTCATCGCTTAGATCGTCCTGTAGGGGGAGTTATGGTGTTTGCTAAGACAAGTAAAGCAGCAAGCCGATTATCTGAGCAAGTAAGGACACATCAGTTAAAAAAAGAGTATCATGCTGTTGTTCTTGGTAAAATAAGTGCAACTGATCATTTTGTTGACAAACTTTATAAAGATACTAAGAAAAATATGGTGATTGTAAGTGATAAAGGAAAAGAATCTATTTTAGATTATGAGTTAGTTTCTTTCAAGCAAGGATTATCTCTTGTAAAAATTAACTTAAAAACAGGTAGAAGTCACCAAATTAGGGTTCAATTTTCTAGCAGAAATCATCCATTGTATGGAGATCAAAGATATAACAAAGAATCAAAGCATGGCGAGCAAATTGCTCTATTTGCTAGTTCACTTAGTTTCTTTCATCCAATTACAAAGGAAAAATTAACCTTTTCCTTGCCCCTACCAAAAAGAAAACCATGGAATTTATTTGAGAATAGGAAATAACTGTTAAAATTTTTATTTTTCATAATGTTTCCACAATTTTATCACTTTTTATAGTTATACTGTAAATGTGGAGGAAAAAAATGAAAAAAAGAGTAGCATTTATAGTATTAATTTTCCTTATTTTGATAGGAATAGGGACTGCCAGCATTTTTGCTTATCAGCAATTATATAAGAAAGGATCACTAAAATGGTACCAGCAAAAAATAAAAGTTGTAGAGGCAGATGAAATTGGCAAAGGAGTAAAAACAATCACTTGTGGAGAAGATTGTTCTATTTATAATAGTAATTACCAAAAAGTAGTTGATCAAGAAGTTCATAAATTATCGGATAAAGATTATTCTTTAGAAAATGCATTATGGTTTTATAATCCATATGGAACAAATACAACATCTATGAATGTATATTTTACAACATCTGATGCTAGTTCTATTCGATATAAGATTCATGTAGAAGATGAAACAATTGCCGATTATTCTAATATACTTTATAACGAAGGTGAAAATAATTTAACGAAATATCATTCTTATCAAATAATTGGTTTTATACCAGGAATGGAAAATGAAGTAACGTTAGAGGTATTAGACGAAGAAGAACAAGTAGTAGATAGCGAAACGTTTCACTTCCAAATGCCAGATATTAAAAGTGATGTTGATATAAAAGTTCAAGTAACAGATGGTGATAGTACTGAAGAATTAACCAATGGATTATACAGTGTGCTAGGACATGACAAAAACTTTAATTCTAATATTTATTTATACGATAATAATGGAATACTACGTGCAGAATTACCACTACAAAGTTATAGAACTGATCGAATTTTATGGATTGACGATATGATGGTCTATAATTATAAAAAGAATGGTTTTGTATTTGTAAATAGACTTGGAAAAATAGAAAAGATTTATCAAATAGATAATTATGAAATGCACCATGATTTTGAATATGACGAAGAAAAAAATAAATTACTCATTCTAGCAAGTTTAAAAGATAGTGGAACGATTGAAGATCGAATCATTAGTTTAGATTTAGATACTGGTGAAGTAGAAGAAGTACTTGATATGAAAGATTATTTTAAAGAAGCTTATGAAAGTGCTAGTAAAGTAAAAATTAAAAATGCATATGGAACGGATGATATTGATTGGATTCATCTTAATAGTATTGATTTAGTAGGTGATGATTTAATACTAAGTTCTAGGGAATTAAGTGCGATTATTCGTATGAATGATATTTATACAGAACCAAAAATAGAGTATACAATTGCTGATCAAACAGTATTTGAAGGTACAGAAATAGAAAGTAAAAACTATACGAAAGTAGGAGATTTTGTAGCTCAAGCTGGTCAACATTCTGTTACTTATATCGAAGATGATTCTTTAGAATATGGACAATATTACTTAATATTATACAATAATAATTATAATACTGCTGATTCAAGACCGGATTTTGATTGGAGTGTTTATCCAGGTACGGGAACTTATAGTGAAGGTGAAAAATCAATGTATTATAAATATTTAGTAAACGAAGATGATAAAACATTTGAACTAGTTGATTCAATTGATTTACCTTATTCTAGTATTGTAAGTAGTGTAGAACATTTAGATGATAATATTATTACAAGTTCTGGTAAATCAAATTGTTATGAAGAATTTGACCAAGACAGAAACTTAATTAGAAGTTATCATTATTCAGCTGAAAAATATGCTTATCGTGTATTTAAATATCCATTTACAAATTATTGGTTTTATGAGAATGAATAAATAATAAAAGTGTTTCTTGAAATACAAGAACACTTTTTTTATGAATTTGCAAAAAGGGATAGTTCGTGGTATCTTTAGTATAGGAAGGTGGTATGAGTGAAGAAAACAGGTAAAATATTAATAGGTGTTTTGTGTGTCCTATTGATTGGTGGAGTAATTGGATATGCAGTTTGGAAAACTTCAGATAAGAAAGAAAATGAGGAACCAAAGAAAACACCAGAAGCAACTGCATCTGTAGAAGAAAAAACATGGACAAAAGAAGAAATTGCTAAAACAGTAGTTCCATTTTTTAATCAAGTATATGGACGAGGTGTTAGCAGTGTCGAAGAAATGAAAGATGAAGATATTTTTTGGAGAATTGTTTATTTATTAGTAAATGAACTTCCAAAAGAAGAATATCCATGGGAATTGATAGAAGATAAAACACATATTCCATTAGAAACAGTTCAAAAAGTGGCAAACGATTATTTTGGAATTGAGAATTTCACATATACAGGAGACTCAACATTGATTTATGATGAAGAACAAAAAGAATATCGAAGTTTAGGTGGATTTGGAACTGGACCGATGGGTCCAAAAGAAACATTACAAATTACTGATGTAAAACAAGAGGGTGATATTTATCGCGTAACACTCCAAGGTAGTTTTACGGATGAAGATAAAGCAACTGGTATTTCTTTAGTAGCAAGAACAATTCATGCTGAAGTTACTTGTAATGAAAAAATGTGTCGTCCAACGCATTGGAATGTAGAAGTAAACCCAGTAAAATAATAAAAAGAATCTAACAAAAGAATTTTAGATTCTTTTTATTTTATTCCAAAAAATGTTCACAAAATATACATAAATTTTTTTTACAATGTAATTGGTGATGATATGAAAAGAAGTATATATTTGATTAAAAGAGTTTTTACAATGAATTATAAAAAAATGATTATTATTTTGCGAAAGTTACATAAAAAAACAGGATGGAGCTATTATAAAATTATAAAAGATATTATAGAATGTGCGAAAAAATACCAAGCTGGGTATATGGATTATGATTTATTTGAAATGTATAATATGTCAGATAAAGAAAGAGAAACAGTATTAACTCGTGGTAAAAATAATGAATTAATACGTTATTTTAATCAAAAAGATAAAATTCATTTTTTTCATAATAAAGATGAGTTTAACAAAAAATTTCAAAAGTTTTTAAATAGAGATTATTTATTATTAAATGATAATGAAAATCAATTTTCTGCTTTTTTCAAAGAGCAAAAAGAAATTATTGCGAAACCAATATCTGGTTCCTGTGGAAAAGGAATTGAAAAGCTTCAGTATCATCGAAAAGAAGTTCATTCTAATTATGAGTTGTGTAAGGAGAATCAACTTTGTTTAATTGAAGAAGTAATTCATCAACATCCAGATATGAATGTTTTAAATGATAAAGCAGTAAATACAGTACGTATTGTGACGATTTATGCAAATAAAAAAACACATATTATGGCTGCATATTTAAGAATTGGTGTAAATGATATTGTTGATAACTTTAATCATGGTGGAATGGTAGTTCCAATTGACCTAGATACTGGTATTATTCATGATGTTGCAGTTGATAAAAAAGGGAATACCTATCGTAAGCATCCTGTTACAAAAACTACTATTATTGGCTTTCAAATTCCATTATGGAATTCAGTGTTGAAATTAGTGACAGAAGCATCAAAAATTGTTCCGGAAGTAGGTATGGTTGGATGGGATGTAGCAATATCAGATAAAGGACCAGTATTAGTGGAAGGAAATGAATTTCCAGGACATGATATTTATCAATTACCAGTTCATCGTAAAAATAATATAGGAGTATATCCTAAATTTGAAAAGGTAAAAAAAGAAGTCATGAAACAATCATGACTATAGCGTATTATAAAAATAAAAAGCAAACATACCAATCAAAATCATTAACAAAATAAAAATAATGACGGAAGCAAAGTTTGGCTCACCAGCTTTGGCAATTTTTTCTCGATTTGGCCCATATTTTTTTCTGATTTTAATAATTTTCCGTTTCGCATGAGCAATAATAATTGGGTTAGTAAGAGCACTTTGAAGAAAAAATAGAATAACTGCAAAAATAATGTAAGTGCTTAATGGTTTCATTATAGGTAGAAGTGTTGCGATAATTGGTATAAGTAAGAAAAACAATCCGATTTGAATCAGTTGCATAATAATCGCACCAATGAAGCAACCCCGATAAACAAGATAAAGTGGACCAAAGATTCCGCCGGCAATATTAGCTGGTGTCATTACAATTCTGTTGTAATCGAGTCCAAAGTAGGACTCTAGTAAAGAATTTGTTGTAATTTGCTTAGTATTGATTTGATAGAGTGTGTTATCTTTTACAATCGTACCACATTTGATACAAAAGTTTCCACTATTTTCTGTTCCACATTTTGGACAAATCATGAAAATACCTACTTTCTATTCCATTGTTATTATACCACATTTTTATAGAAATTAGTATGTATGAATAAAGGAATATAATTTTTACTTTTTATCATATTCTTAATTAGGTGAATAATATGGTAAAAAATAAAATCTTTATAATTTGTTTCTTTTTCTTATGTATGAGTGGAATCTACTATGTGCAAGCACAAAATCAACAAATGCCATTACTAGGTAAGGTAATTTATTTGGATGCTGGGCATGGTGGTTTAGACCCGGGAGCGTTTTATAAAAATATAAAAGAAAAAGATATTAATTTAGCAATTACCAATAAATTAGAAGAAGAATTATCTAAATTGGGGGCAATTGTGTACCAGACTAGATATGGTGATTATGATTTATCCGTTCCGCATAATAATAACCGTAAAAGAAGCGATTTATCACGTAGAGGGACAATTATTAATGAATCAAAGTGTGATTTATATTTAACAATTCATTTAAATGCTGATGCTAGTACAACATTACGTGGAGCACAAGTATTTTATGATGATATTCATGATGACAATCAAGAGATTGCAAAAATTATGCAAAAGTTATTTCATGATAAACTTTACTCAAAAAGAGAGTATAAAAGGGTAAATGATTTATATTTAAGTAAGTGGGTAGATCGACCAGGCGTTTTATTAGAATTGGGCTTTTTATCGAATGCTAATGATCGATACTTACTAAAAAGTAAAGAATATCAAATAAAATTATCTCATGTTATTGCAGAAGGAGTACTTCAATATTTTAACCAAAAATAATATTTATTTCTCCTGTTATTTTCATAATAATTTATATTTTTCCCATACTTTTTCGATATTGCTATGATATAATAACAATAGGTGAGCGTATGAAAACAAAGATATTTAAGAATTTAGACCAACAGATTGAAATTTTACAATCACGTGGATTAATGATTTCAGATATTGAAAAGGCGAAAGATATTTTATTTCGTGAAAATTATTTTTTTGTAAGTGGATATCGTCATATTTTTATGAATCCAGAAAAAGATAATTTATTTTTACCTGGTACTACTTTTGATGAATTATATGGAATGTTTGTATTTGATCGTCATATAAGAAATATTATTTTTAAAAATTTATTAATTGTAGAAAATAATATAAAGTCTATTATTAGTTATCAGATGTCAAGAAAATATGGATTTAAAGAGCGTGATTATTTAAATCCACGAAATTTTACTCAAGATTCTATGAAATTACGCCAAGTAAAAGATATTACTAGTAAAATGAGAAGACAAATTAGAGTAAATGGTTCTCACCATACTGCGACGATGCATTATTTAAGTAATTATGGATACATTCCAATGTGGATTTTAGTGAAAGTGTTATCATTTGGACTTGTTTCAGAGTTATATATGATTTTAAAATATGAGGATCAATTGGAAATTTCAAAAGTGTATGATCTTGATGTAGAGACATTATCAATCTATTTGTCAATTCTTGCTAATTTCCGTAATATTTGTGCGCATGAAGATATTTTGTATGATTACAGAACGCAGAAGAAGATTCCCGATACAAGATATCATGCATTATTGAATATTCCAATGGAAGAAGAAGAGTATAAACGTGGTAAAAATGATTTGTTTGCAATTGTAATTATGTTGAAGAAAATGCTTACAAAAGAAGAGTTTGAATCATTTACTTATGAAATGGGTTATGAGATTGATTTGTTAGATGGGAAAGTTCAAGTTGTTCCATTATCAAAAATTTTACACGCAATAGGTTTTCCTACTAATTGGCGTGATATTGTAGATTTAAAATAAAGGAGGAATGTATGAAAGAAAAAACAAAATATGTGATTGGATTTATTGGCGTTTTCTTTGCTGGTATTATTACAACTTGTTTAGTACTTCATTTTTTTCCAGTTTTAAAAGGAGAAGATGTTGTTAAATCAGTAAAAGAAGTAAGTGTAACTGAATCTGATACGATTAAAAGTGCAGTGGATAAAGTTTATAATTCTGTTTTAGTGATAAAGTCATATCAAGGAGACCGACTTATTGGTACTGGAACTGGATTTGTATATAAAAAAGAAAATAAAAAAGGATATATTATTACAAATCATCATGTAATTGAAGGTGCTACGAATGTAAAAGTAGAAAATATGGATGGCCAAGTATTGGATGCAAAAGTTCTTGGAAGTGATGAAGTATCTGATTTAGCTGTATTGCAGATGGATGAAAGTGGTGTAATGCAAGTTGCAACATTAGGAGATAGTACAAAGTTGGAATTGGGTGACACATTATTTACTGTAGGAAGTCCAATGGGTGAAGAATATAAAGGAACAGTTACGAAAGGAATTCTTTCAGGGAAAGATCGTACTGTTTCTGTAGGTGGAAATAATGGTTCTGTTATGATGGAAGTATTACAAACAGATGCAGCCATTAATCCAGGAAATAGCGGTGGACCACTGGTAAATATGAATGGAGAAGTAATCGGTGTTAACTCTATGAAATTAGTAGAAGATGAAATTGAAGGTATGGGTTTTGCAATTCCTATTGAAATTGTAAAAACAGAACTTGATAAGTTAGAAAAAGGAGAACAGATTTCGCGTCCTATCATTGGTGTTAGCGTTGTAGATGCTAATAACACTTATGCTTTATACTATAATGAAATTATGCTGGATGATACTTATGAAGAAGGAGTAGTAGTAGTTAGTGTTGAAGATGGTTACCCTGCTAGTACTTCTGGATTAAAAAAGGGTGATGTTATTGTTGAAGTAAATGGAACAAAAGTAAAAAATACTGCGCATTTTAGATATATGCTGTATAAGTATGAAATAGGAGATACGATTACAGTACGATATTATCGAAATGGTGATACAAAAGAAGTAGATATGAAATTAACAGAAGGAATTGAATAAATATTTAATTCCTTTTATCTAACAATTTTGTCATATTTCTGTAAAACTCTGTTCATAGAAGAAAATGTATGTCATAATAAATATGAAAAAGATATTTTACTTGTATATTAGGCATGAAGGTAATTATTTTATGAAGTAAGAGGTGAAGTTATATGTCAGAGTATATCATTCCTATTAAGACCGCATTTTTCATTTTTCCATTTATCGCATTTTTTATAACTATTCCTTATATGTTAATTCAGTATCGAAAATTTGGCTCTATTCCTATTTTAAGAACAGTGATTGTATATTCGTTTATTTTATATTTAATTAATGCTTATTTTTTAGTTATTTTACCATTGCCATCAATTGATGATGTTGCAAAATATACATCTCCAACAACTCAGTTAGTGCCATTTCAATTTATTAGGGATATGATAGAACAAAGTAAATTTGTATGGAATGTACCAAGTACATATATTGAAATTATTACCAATCCAGTAATATATCAGGTAGTTTATAATATTTTAATGGTTTTACCATTTGGATTTTATTTAAGGTATTATTTCAAGAGAAATATATTGGAAACGATTGGTTTTTCCTTTATACTTAGTTTATTTTTTGAGGTTACACAATTAACAGGATTATATGGGATTTATCCAAGGGGATATCGCTTATTTGATGTAGATGATTTAATCATTAATACATTTGGTGGATTTATAGGATATGTTATTACACCACTTATCGCATGGATGCTACCATCGAAAGAAAAGTTGGATGAAATTTCCTATGAAAGGGGAAAACAAGTTTCTTTTACTAGAAGATTTTTCGCATTTGCAATAGATAATATGATGGTATTAATAATCATGTTGTTAATTGCGAAGCCCTTGTCTATTCCAATGATTGATTCTTTTCTTAAAACAATTGGCTTATCTATAAATTATGTGTGTTCTATAGTACTTTATTTCATGATTTTATTACCTATTTTGAATGGAGTTAGTATTGGTAAACGAATTGTAAAGTTGCAAGTTGTTTCGGAAGATAATGAACCTGTAAAATGGTGGCAATGTGTAATTCGTTATGGAATGCTATATTTGATTATATTACCCGCTCCTGTAATTTCTATTTCGTTGATGAAACAAATACCCATGGATTCCATTAATCTTCAATTATTTTTATTTGCTGTAGTTGGAATCTTTATGATTTTATACTTTGTGTTCTTGATGCAAATTTTTATCGGAATTTTTCAAAAGAAAAAACTGCTATATTATGAAAAAATGAGTTGTACAAAAAATATTAGTACTGTAAAAGAAATAATGAAGAAAGAATTAGAAGAAAGTCAACTACAAGATACTGATGGACAGTTGGATATGGATGAAACAACAAAAGAGGATGAATTAGTTTCTTAAATAGAGTGTACATTAGGTACATTCTTTTTATTATAAAACTTTGTTCTAATTGTTAATTGGACTAATATATCATCATTTAAAAAGACTGACAATTTAAAGTTTTAATCGTCAGTCTTTTCCGATGGTATATCATCAAATAATTGCCTAATATCAATTTCAAGAGCATTAGCAAATTTACCTATCGTTTCTAATGTTGGCGTTTTATCAATGCTTAAGCATTCCAAGTCTCGTACATAACCATGAGTTAGTTCAGTTAAATCAGCTAATTCTTGAAGTGTATAACCACGTATAAGTCTATATTTTCTAATATTTTTTCTAACTTGGATAGATAAATTTACTTTAGAATATCTTCTCATAGAAGTTACACACCCCCTTATATTTAAATTATTTCACAAAAAAAGCGAAAAATATGTCGCCTGCCAGAAGTTTTTGTGATACAATTAAAAAGAAAGGAGGATACTTTATGAAGAAATGTAAATATTGTCAAACTGAAATTGATTCAAAAGCAAAAATTTGTCCAAATTGCAAAAAGAAACAGGGAAAGCCAAAATGGTTAATAGCATTAATTGTTATTGTAGGAATAATGATTATTGCATCTATTGCTGGTGGTAATGAAGAGGATGCGAAAGAAGGAAATGTTTCAAATGGGGATAATAAAGCAACTGAAAAATTTACTTATGAAGTGACAAACCAATATGCAGATGAGTATGGAGTGTCTTATTATATTGAAGGCAGTGTGAAAAATAATAAAGATAAAGATTATTCATATGTACAAATCGAATTTGTTTGTTATGATGCTGATGGAAATAATTTGGGTAGTGCAGTTGATAATACTAATAATTTACTAGGAAATCAGACGTGGAAATTTAAAGCGATGGCTATGTTTAGTGACGCTGAGAACGTTGACCATTGTGATTATCATGATATTACCGGATGGTAATTGCGAAAATAATGAAAAGAACATCTTTTTTAAAGGTGTTCTTTTTATGAATAACTGCTATTATTTTTCATTTAAAGTTTATAGAAGTACTAATTTGTGGTTAAAAAATAATTTAGTATACATTCTTTTTGTTACAAAAGTTAATTGGAAGAATATATATAATATAGAGGTGAATTTATGAAACAAGGAGTAAGGGGAATTGTAATAGATCCTGGGCATGGAGGAACTGATCCTGGAGCAATTGGGAATGGAATTGTTGAAAAAGATTTGAGTCTAAAGATATCAGAGTATATGTATAATCGGTTTCGAGAACTTGGTATTCCAGTTGTAATGACAAGAATGACTGATGAAACGGTGAACCCTGATGAGCGAGTAAAAAGAATACTTGATGCGTATGGTAATTATAAAGATGTGATTGTAATTTCTAATCATATTAATTCAGGTAATACGAAAGCGGATGGTGCAGAGGTAATTTACGCGCTTAGAAATAATAATGTTCTTTCTGAACTTATTTTAGAAGAAATTAAGAAAGAAGGACAAAATATTCGCTCATCATATCAAAGAAGATTACCGACAGACAATAGCAAGGATTATTATTTTATTCACAGAAATACAGGTGTTACTCAGCCAGTGATTGTGGAATATGGCTTTTTAGATAGTACTGGAGATGATCCGGCACAATTGAAAAGAAACTATGAAAAGTATGCAGAAGCAGTTGTACGGGCTGTATTACGTTACTTAAATTTAACGCCAGGAACAGAAACGGCAACAACATATACGGTAGCTTCTGGAGATAGTTTATGGAGTATTGCTAGAAAATATAATGTTACAGTAGATGCACTTAAAGCAGCAAATGGACTTACAAGCAATATAATTAATATTGGTCAAGTCTTAAAAATTCCTAGTAGTACAACAGGGGAGAAACCGGAAGATATGATTGGAGTTATTTATGTGGTAGCACCTGGGGATACATTATGGAAAATTGCTAAATTATATGGTGTAACAGTTGATCAAATTAAAAAGTTTAATAATTTAACAAATGACAATTTAAGTATTGGTCAAGAAATTAAAATACCTACGGCACCAAGTGTTCCTCCAACAAGTGGTTTAGTAATTACATATACTGTTAAAAGTGGGGATACTTTATATAAAATAGCAAATCAGTATAATATTACCGTTGATCAATTAATTGCATATAATAATTTAACAAGTGATCTATTAAGTATTGGTCAAGTTTTAAAAATTCCGAAATCGACACAAACGGTTTACATTGTAGAACCTGGAGATAGTTTATATAAGATAGCAAATAAATTTGGTACCACAGTAGATGCTATTCGAAAAAAGAATAATTTAACTACAGATATTCTATCAATAGGTCAGAAATTATATATTTAAAAATGGTTATTACCATTTTTTTTAATAAATAAAATAGTTTTATCAAAAATGAGATAATTACATATTTTATAATTAGGAGGAACAGTATGAATTATAAAATAGTTATTGATGCATCTCATGGTGGAGATGATGTTGGAAATAGTGGTAATGGGATTTTAGAAAAAGACTTGATGTTACAAATTTCTAAGTATATGAAAGATCGTTTTGAAAGTATGGGAGTTCCAGTGATAATGACAAGAGAAACAGATGAAACAATTACGCCAGAACAACGTATTGAAAAGATAATCAACACCTATGGTGATAATTCTGATGTAATCATTTTATCTAATCACGTAGCTTCCGGAGGTGGCGAAGGTCAAAGTGTAACAAATAAATGTATAACAATTAAAGCCTAAATATAGAAAGAAATGAGGAAATGTTATGAATATTAGTTACACTAAACAAGGTGATTATTTATTACCTAATTTGATATTAGAAAATAAAGAACAATATAATATAAGAAAATATGGATTATTAAGATTAGATTATATTAAAAATAATAGGAAAAGTTTATATATTAAATTGCTTATGAATGATGAATTAAATAAATATTTACATGAAATAGATGAATTAGTAGAAGATAAAGTAAATGAATTAATAAAGGTACTTACTGAAAAAGAAAATATAAATGAAGAAATGAAATGTAATCAACAATTACTGTGGATAAAAAGTATGAATAATATAAAAAATAGAGCTGAAGAAATTATATTAAAGTAGTATATATATGTGTGATATAACAGAAAAAGAATGGAATCAGAAATATTTGCCTTTT
>CALVJW010000020.1 GCA_944332435.1 uncultured Bacilli bacterium
ACGATGTTAAAAGCACAGCACGATTAATCGAAGCCAATGAGATAGCAAAAATTACTGGGAATACCGAGTTTGATGCAGCTAATAAAGATAAAGATTTAGCATATTGGTTAGAGGATTCATCATATAATGAGAGAACAGAATTTCCATCAGAATTTCCACAACCAGGAAAAGCAAAATATAAATGGTTATTTGATTATACTAAGGGATGTACAGAATATGGATGTAGTATTGCAGATAGTAGTACAAATGGATATTGGACAGCAACTCCTTCAGTTATAGATACGAATAGAGCATGGTTTATACATTTCACTGATATTTTGTTTGTAGATGTAGTGGGGAATGATAGTATCTGTGGCGTACGTCCAGTTATCACTATCCCTAAATCTATTCTCTCATAATGATAGGAAAATAAATAAACGAAGAATAATAACATAAAAAACATAGACTATTTTATGATGAAAACGCAGCAAAAAAGCTGCTTTTTTTATATAAACTTAATTCTTTTTAATAAAATGATAAAAAGATGTTGACAAAATATTGTGTTATTAATATAATGTTAACAACAGATGGACAAATCTGAGTTATTTTTAAAGTTTGTTATTAATAAAAAGATAATAACAAAAAAAGAAAGAGGGAGAGAAAATGAAAAGAAAAGAAGAATTAGAAAAATTACTAGTCGTTGTTGACATGGTAAATGGATTCGTGAAAGAGGGGGCAATGGCTGATAAAAAAATTCAAGAAATTATACCAGAGATTAAAAAGTTGATAGATGTGATAAAAAAAGAAGGAGAAGGAATTGCCTTTATTAAAGACACTCATAAAAAAGGGTGTAGAGAATTTAAGCGATATCCAGAACATTGTGTAGAAAATACAACAGAAGCAGAAGTAGTAGAAGAATTAAATGGATATGAAAAAGAGAGTTTTTCTTATCAAAAAAATTCAACTTCTACGATGTTTGCTAAAAACTTTTTAAATGATATCGATGCGATGAAATCGTTAAGAGAAGTTATTATTACAGGTTGCTGTACAGATATTTGTGTAATGAATTTAGCAATTCCACTTCAAAATTATTTTGATGAACAAGATCGAGATGTTGATATTATTGTACCAGAAAGTGCCGTAGCAACTTATAATGCACCTTGGCATGATAGAGAAACTTATGAAAAAGCAGCATTGCAATTTATGAATCAAGCAGGAATTCAGTTGGTAAAAACATATAAGGGAGGAAAATAAAATGAAAGAAAATGAAACAATGATGGTTGATATGTATGAACTTACAATGGCACAAACTTATTTTAATGAAGGAAAACAAAATGAAATTGTATATTTTGAAGGATTTTTTAGAAAAATCCCATTTGAAAATGGATATGCTTTAATGGGTGGTGGAGATGAAATTATTGATTATATTCAAAATTTAAAGTTTAAAAAAGAAGATGTTGAATATTTACGTAGTTTAAATAAATTTACGCCTGAGTTTTTAACTTATTTGGAAAATTTCAAATTCCATGGAACCATTGATATGGTACCTGATGGAACACCAGTTTTTGGAAATGAACCAGTAATTACCGTAAAAGCCAATTTAATTGAAGCACAAATTATTGAAACAGCAGTACTTAGTTATTTAAATAGTGGAATTTTATTTACAACTGCCGCAAAAAGAATGACAGAAGCAGCAGGAGAAATTCCAATTATGGAATTTGGAGCAAGAAGAGCTAATACTCCAAGGGCCGCAACGATGGCAAGTAAATGTTCTTATATAGCAGGATGTAGTGGAACATCAAATGTCAAAGCTGGAATGCTTTACGGTATTCCAGTAATGGGGACAATGGCACATAGTATGGTAACAGAGGAGGCAAGTGAATATGATGCTTTCTTAAAATTTGCAAAATCATATCCTAATGATACTGTGTTATTAGTAGACACTTATGATACGTTAAATAGTGGTATACCGAATGCGATTCGTGTTGCAAAAGAATATTTAATTCCAAATGGATATCAATTAAAGGGAATTCGCATTGATAGTGGAGACTTAGCTTATTTATCAAAAGAAGCGAGAAAAATGTTAGATGAAGCAGGATTAACAGATACAAAAATTTGTTTATCCAATGGATTAAATCCTACAACAATTCGTTCTTTAAAAATACAAGGAGCAATGATGGATTCTATTGGGGCAGGAGATAATATTGCTTCCCCAAAAGAAAGAGTGGGAGTTGTTTATAAATTAGTTGCAAAAGAAGAAAATGGAAAAGTAATTCCTAAAATAAAAGTCAGTAGCGATCCATTTAAAACAATCCATCCTGGTTATAAAAAAGTATATCGTTTTTACGATAAAAATACAGGGTACGCTCTTGGTGATGTATTAGTATTTCCACATGAAAAGGTTGATTTAAACCATTATACATTGATTCATCCAAATGATGAAACTTGTAAAAAAGAAATTAGTAATTATATTGTAAGAGAATTACAAACTTGTATTTTTAAAGATGGGGATTTGGTATATAAAAATCCAACTATATTAGAAAAAAGAGAATATTGTAATAAAGAAATGGATACACTTTATGAAGAAATTAGACGTTTTGAGAATCCAGCAATTTATTATGTTGATTTATCAGAAGAAGTGTTAGAGTGTAAAAAGAGATTAATTAAAGAATATAAGGGAAAAATAAAAATGTTAGGGAGATAATTATGAGAGAAGAAAAATTAAAAGAATTACAAGCATATAAAAAGGAATTACAATTAGTTAAGAAAAGTGTAATTGATTCTAATCAGTCTTTCTTAAAAATAGAAAGTTATATTTGTACTTTGGCAAATCATCAAGTGTTTCAAAGAGACTTATTGTTAAAAGGAAATGGTAATGGATCAGCTGCTATCATTCTTCCAATTACTGAAGAAGGAAATGTATTATTAGTTGTCCAACCAAGAGTATTTACGAAAAGTACTGTAGGGGTGGAAGTACCCGCTGGATATATTGAAACGCATGAAGAAATTGTAGAAGCTGCAAAAAGAGAATTACTAGAAGAAACTGGGTATCTTGCTACTGATTTTAAACTTCTTACTTCTTATTATCAAGATCAAGGAGTTAGTAGCGCTTATAATTACGTATTTCTTGCAGAAGGATGTAAAAAAGTTTGTAGTCAAAATTTAGATGAGACTGAATTTATAAGATATTTTGAATGTACTTTTGAAGAAGCCTTAGAATTAATAAAGAGTGGTGATATTTGTGATGTTAATTCAATTATGGCGTTAGAAATGGGAAAACAGTATAGAAAGGAAAGAAAATTATGAAATTTGATGCTAAGAAAGAAACAAAAAAAATAATTGAATTTATTAGAAATTATTACAAAGAAAATCATTTAGGAGGGGCAATCCTTGGAATTAGTGGAGGAAAGGATAGTGGTGTAGTAGCAGCCTTAATGGTAAAAGCACTAGGAAATGAAAATGTAATTGGCGTAACACTTCCTTGTCATTCGAAAGATAAAGATAAAATAGATGCAAAACTAGTAAGTGATTATTATGGATTTGAATTGATCAATTTTGATTTAACAAAAATTTATGATTCATTTGAATTAGAACTTACTAAATTAGGTCAATTTACAGAAGAAGAAAAAAAGAATAGTGATATTAACTTAAAACCAAGGCTTAGAATGTCAAGTTTATACTACTTAGCTGCATTATATACAGAAATAAAAAAGAAACCATATTTAGTAGTTGGAACAAGTAATAAGTGTGAAATTTATGTTGGATATTTTACAAAAGGTGGCGATAATGTTCATGATATAGCACCCATTGCTGATTTAACGGTAGAAGAGGTAATTAAAATTGGAGAATATTTAAAAGTACCAGAAAAAGTATTATATAAAACACCAGATGATGGATTATCTGGAAAAAGTGATGAAGAAAAATTAGGGGTTACTTACTTAGAAATTGCAAATTATATGAAAAATCCTAAATTAGTTTCTAAAAGTTCTAGAAGTGTGATTGAAAAGCATCATAAAAAAAATGAGCATAAGTTTAATATTCCAACCTATCGAAAGGATGAGTGAAATGAGAACTGATAAGCTAGGATTAATTGTACTTTCTAATATAAAAAAAGTAGGGAAGAAAACAAATCAGTATTTAAAAAGTTTTTATCACGAAAATAAAGATTATATCATTCCTGTTTCTAATAGTAGATTTTCTAATGGTGAGGGAAAAGTACGATTAGAAGATTCTGTGCGTGATAAAGATTTGTATATTTTATCTGATGTGGGTAATTATAGTATGACATACATGATGCATGGAAGAAAACACCATATATCTCCAGATGAGCATTTTCAAGATATAAAAAGAGTAATTTCCGCAACAAGTGGGCATGCATCTCGTATTACTGTAATTATGCCACTATTATATCAATCTCGACAACATAAACGAAATGGAATGGAATCTCTTGATTGTGCAATTGCACTCCAAGAGTTAGAAGCAATGGGAGTAGATCGAATTATAACTTTTGATGCACATGATCCCAATGTATCAAATGCAATTCCTAGATTACCGTTTGAAAATTTTTATCCTACACATACTATTTTAAAAGAGTTAATTCAAAAAGAAAGCAAACATTTGAATGATTTATTAGTAGTAAGTCCTGATATGGGGGCGATGGAGCGAGCTCGTTATTATGCAGAAATGATTGGTTGTGATGTTGGAGTATTTTATAAAAGAAGAGATTTATCGCGTGTTGTGAATGGAAAAAATCCAATTGTTGAACATGTTTATATGGGAGCTGAGGTTAAAGGAAAGGATATTTTAGTAGTTGATGACATGATAGCATCAGGAACATCTATGATTGAAGTTGGTAAAAAACTAAAAGAAAGCGGGGCAAATAATGTATATTTTATTGCAACCTTTGCTTTATTTACGGAAGGAATAAAGATGTTTCAAAAAGCTTATCAAGAGGGAGTTTTTGATAAATTATACACAACTAATTTATCTTATGTTCCAGAAACAATTAAAAAAGAACATTGGTATCAAGATGTAGATTGCTCTTATCAATTAAGTCAAATTATTCATACTTGCTATGAAAGAAGTTCACTTGAACCACTTTGGAATGGTAAAAAAGAAATAATTGAAAAAATCAATGAACTAAAAACTTTCATAAAAAATTAAGAGGTGAGCGAAAATGAAAATTGGTATTTTTGGTGGGAGTTTTAATCCTCCACATAATATGCACTATCAAATAGCAAAAGAATGTATTAAGAAAGAGTACTTAGATTATGTGATTTTTGTTCCTACAGGAACACATTATAAATATAAGAATAACTTGTTACAAAATCAACTACGGTATGAAATGCTTTCTTTATTAATTGCGGGAGAAAATAGAATGGAAGTAAGTGACTTTGAATTAAAGAATCGTGTTGTTTATACTTATGAAACTTTAGAATATATGAAAAAGAAATATCCAAACGATGAGATTTATTTTATTTGTGGTGCTGATAATTTAAGTTATTTAGATACTTGGAAAAATGGTCAATCTATTTTAGAAAATACAAACTTATTAGTAATTAAACGAAATACTCATAATATAGAACTTATTTTGAAAAAATATCAAAAATATCGTAATCATATGATTGTAGTAGATATGCCCCTTAGTAATATTTCATCTACCGTTATTCGTGAAAAATTAAAAAATCAAGAAAATGTTCAGGACTATTTACCAAAAAAAATAGAATCTTATATTAAAAGAAACCATTTATATCAAGCAAAATAGTATATTCTATGGTACTTTTTTTAAAGTTATGTTATAATCAGTTTATGAATATAAACGGAGGAAAGTAAGATGGAGTATTGTTCAGAAGAAGAGTTTTTAAAACATTATAATCCTGATGCTTTTGAAAAATTATCAATGACAACAGATATTTTAATTTTTAGTGTATCTGATAAAGCACAAGAAAATTATCGGAAATTAAGTGAAAAGCATTTCAGCGTATTGCTTGTAAAAAGAAAAGATTATCCTTTCAAAGATAAATGGTGTTTGCCAGGTGGATTTATCAAAATGGACGAAACGTTAGAAGAGGCTGCTACGAGAATTCTTGCTAATGAAACAAATTTGCATGATATTTATATGGAACAATTATATACATTCAGTGATGTAAATAGAGATCCAAGAATGCGGATTGTAAGTACATCTTATATGGCATTAATCGATAAAAATCAGTTACAAGATACGTTATCAGAAAATGCCTCTTGGTTTCATATTATTGTATTAGAAGATAAAAAATTTTTCCATATTACTCTAGAAAATGGAGCAGAAGAATTACATTTTGAAGTGGCAAAAAAAGTAGTAGATGAAACAACAGGAAGATATGAATTAGAAGTGATCAAAAATGATTCCTTAGCATTTGATCATCCTCTTGTTATTACAACAGGAATTGAACGCCTTAAAAATAAAATTGAATATACAGATATTGTATTTCATATGATGCCAAAGTATTTTACGCTAGGGGAATTACAACAAGTGTATGAGGTTATCTTAGGAAAAAAATTATTAGATCCAGCATTTAGAAGAATGATTGCTTCTAAAGTTGAAAAAACGAATAAAACTAAGTCTGGTGGAGGACATCGCCCTAGTGCTTTGTTTCAGTATAAAAAAAGGTGATTTATGAAAGAAAATGAGTTGCAAAAATTAGTTCAGTTTTGTATTAAAAATGAAATTATATTTTCCTATCAAAAAAGAGATTTTTGGTATCGCGTATATGGAATTTGTGGACAATATATTCAAGATATACCTCAAAAAAACATTGATAAAGAATTACTGATATCTTATCAAATATTTCATTATTATATAGCAAAAATGGGAATAGAAAAAAGTATATTGAACTCACCATATCATGATTTTTTTCTTATGACAAAAAAATGTATAGCTGACCCATCACATAATATCATTGAAAAACAAGATATACAACCATTAGAAGAATTTCCCTATTATCAAAAAATACAACCATTTCTTCCGAAAGAATACCAAGTGGTATATGAAGAATTAAATGGAATTGGTACGCAAAAAAAATCATTAAAAGAATTGGTTATCAGTCATGATAAATTTACAGAAAAAAAAGCTTATCATATGCATCAAAAAGTAAAATTTTTGGTTGAAAAGTATCATACTGAAGAATTAAAAGGAACATTAAATGAAACATTATTCTTCGAAACAATAAAAAAACAATTTGAACAAAAGCAAGATAGTAAAAAAGTAGTTCATTTTTATAAAAATAAACAAGATTTTATAAAAATATATAAAATGATTAGGGAACTTCAGCCACAGTATTTTACAAAAGTAGAACAAGTAGTATTTGAAGAATGTTATCCAGAGAATAAAGAAGCACAAACAATGAAAGAAATTGGGACTATCTTAAAACAATTGGATTCTTCTTACCGAGGTACAGCGAAAGATGTATTGGATGTAATAAAAGGTATTAAATTAAAAACAAATGAATATTATACCAATCATCAAGAAGAAATCAATTCATCTTTAAATATAAAACATTAGAAATTAGATTTCTAATGTTTTTTGTTGCTCTTAAAAGAAAAGTTATGTTAAAATGAAGCAAGAATAGAAGGTGATGATTTGACTTATCAATTAGAAGATACAATTTATACAGTAGAAGTAGAAAAGAAAAAGAATAAAAATACTTATATTCGATTAAAGCCAGGAAATGTTATTTTTATTACTACAAATTATTTGACAACGAAACATCAAATAAAAAAGTTATTAATAGAGAATCACAGTGCTTTATTAAAAATGCATCAAAAAGTACAAAGACAAGTAGAGAAAAGTAATAAATTCTATTATTTAGGAGAAGTTTATGATATAATAATAGTACCTACAATGAAAAAAGTAGAAGTGATAGAGCATAATATTTATACACCAAGTGAAACAGCATTAGAAAAATGGTTGCTAAAAAGATGTAAAGAATTATTTCAAAAAAGGTTAGAAGAATTTTGGAATTTAATGGAAGAAGAAATTCCTTTTCCAAAATTAAGACTTCGTAAAATGAAAACAAGATGGGGAGTCTGTAATAAAAAAAGTAAAGTAGTAACGTTAAATACAGAATTAATTCGTTATGATAAACAATGTTTAGATTATGTAATTGTTCATGAATTATCTCATTTTGTCCATTTTAACCATTCAAAAGAATTTTGGAATTTAGTGGCAAAATATTGTCATAATTATAAAGAAATTAGAAAAATATTAAAAGGGTGATAAGATGCAGAAACTTTTTTCGATTGGTTTAATATGTACTTTAATAATACCAATTTTATTTGTGCCAGAAAACATTCACGCTCAAACATTGGGTGATTTAAAAAAAGAATTGGATGAATTAGAACAAAAATATGAAGATGCTAGACAAGAAGAAGAAGATACTAAAGATCAAATAGAAATTAATAATGCTACAATTAATCAGATTGAGAAGAATGTAAAGCAGATGGAAGAAGATGTAAAAAAACTCAATCAAGAAATTGAACAATTAAATAAAGATATTAAAGAAAAAGATAAAGAAATAAAACAAATTATGAGCTTTGTACAAATATCTAGTGGTGAATCTGCTTATTTAGAGTATGCATTTGGAGCGAAAGATTTTACTGATTTTATTTATCGTATATCTGTATCAGAGCAGTTAGCAACCTATAATAATCAACTTATTAAAGATTTTGAAAAAATGATTCAAGATAATAAAAAGAAACAAGAGGAAATGAAACAAAAGAAAGAAGATTTAGCAAAAGAAAAAGAACGATTAAATCAAGAAATTGTGAAATTAGGAGAACGATTAGAAGAAATATCGTTTATTAAAATGGATACAGATGAAGAAATTGAAATGCAAAGAGAAGCAATTAAAGTATTAGAAGATATGGGATGTAAAGATCATGAAGATATTAAAACATGTGGAAATCGTTTACCAAGTGATACCGCTTTTTTAAGACCTATCATATCTGGCTATGTTACAAGTGAATATGGATATCGCTGTTTACCATGGTTAAATCCACAGTGTTCTTTACATGAAGCAATCGATATGTCTAATTCTAATCGATATGTTCCCGTTTATGCGGCAGCCAATGGAGTTGTAATTGGAACGAGAGTTCGTTCTAGTTGTGGTGGAAATATGATTTTTATTCTTCATACAGTTAATGGGCAAAAATATACGACAGAATATGCCCATTTAAGAACAATTGATGTATCAATTGGTCAGACGGTAACAAAAAATACAATGATTGGAACAATGGGAGGAGATCAAAATACAGAATATTGGGATCAATGTAGTCAACAACAACACTTACATTTTGGAATTGCTAAAGGGCATTATCTAAGAGATTACTATAGTTGGAATACTTTTTTAGCGAATACATTTGATCCAAGAAAAATTGTTAATTTCCCATTTACTGGTGGAGCAGTTGATCCATTTGATGATCGTTATACAAAATATTAAGAG
Organism: uncultured Bacilli bacterium; assembly: GCA_944332435.1. Taxonomy (GTDB): domain Bacteria; phylum Bacillota_I; class Bacilli_A; order RF39; family UBA660; genus MGBC107952. The sequence continues at coordinate 9,459 of CALVJW010000020.1, forward strand.
GTAACAAAATGAAAAAGATAGGAATAGTATTGATTTTAATTATGATAATTTGTGGATGTACAAATCGCTTAGATGAAAATCAGTTAATTTATAATAGTTATGTAGAAGAGTTGAAAGAATTAAAATCAACAAATACAGCGAAAGATATTGTTGATATTGATATCAAATTAGAAAAAAGTAGTAATGATGAAATTACTTATCGAGTTACAATTGATAATCCCAAAGAAAAGATGAAACAAGTAGAAGCATTTGTTTATCATGATCAGAAAACAGAAGATATTTATCCAAGTATTGGGATTTTTGATGAAAAAGTAAATTTAATTCCAAATCTAAAAGAAAAAGATGAAAAGAATACAGAAGGAATTGTCTTAGTTGGATATATTAAAACAAAAAAAGAGATAGAAGATTTTCATCCAACGATGAAAGTGATGATTTTATATAATAATCAAGAGAATGAAAGACAAAAAATTTATTTTACAAAAAAAATGTAAAACAAAAAATATGACAAAAAACGCATAAGATTTACGATATCATGATCTTGGGGTGATGATATGAAAGTAAAAGTAATTGATGAATCACATGAATTGGATTTAGAAAAAGCAGTAAATCAGTTTTTAGAAGAAACAGATAGAGAAATTGTTGATATTAAATTTCAAGTATCAACAAGTGTCTGTGGCGAGGAACAAATTTATTGCTTTTCTGCTTTAATCATGTATAGGTAGGAAGTGGTTTATGAAGAAGAATAGTTTTTTAGAAGGAGCAATGATTGCAACGATTGGTATTGTCATTTGTAAAATAATTGGATTATTTTATGTTATTCCATTTTATGCAATTATTGGAACACAAGGAGGAGCACTTTATAGTTATGCATATTCCATTTATGCGATTTTCTTAAGTTTATCAAATAGTGGTATTCCAGTAGCTATGAGTAAAATTATTAGTGAATATAATGCACTAGGATATCATAATACAAAAGAGAGAGCATTTAAAATAGGGACAATGTTAATTAGTGGACTTGGAATATTCTTCTTCTTAGTATTAATTATATTTGCACCAATTCTTGCAAAAACGATATTAGGTAGTGCTACTGGGGGAAATACCGTAGAAGGTGTAACACTTGTAATTCGTATTGTTGCCACAGCTTTATTGATTGTTCCAATTGAAAGCACAACACAAGGTTATTTACAAGGACAAAAATTTATTACACCATCTAGTATGGCCAATGTAATTGAGCAACTAGTACGCGTTACTATTATTATCGTGGGAAGTTTTACAGCGCTAAAAGTATTTCATTTATCGTTAGAAACTGCAGTGGGAATTGCTGTATTTGCTGCAACATTTGGTTGTTTAGTTGCTTATTTTTATCTGTTAAGAAAAATAAAGAAAAATCGAAGTAAATTAAGAAGAGAAGATTCACCATGTCTTGCAGAAAAGAGAATTACCAATAAAGATATTTTAAAGAAAATTATTTTATATGCATTACCATTTGTTGTAATTGATGTGATGAATTCTGCTTATGGAATTGTTGATACCATGACAGTAGTTTCTACGATGAGTGATTTAGGCTATAGTACTAAAATAGCAGAGACATCAATTGGGGTTATTGCAACATGGGCAACGAAATTAAATATGATTATCGCATCAATTGTATTAGGAATTTCGACTAGCTTAATTCCTAATATAGCTAGTGCTAATGTGAAAAAAGATTATCAAGATTTAGATCGTAAAGTAAATCAATCATTACAAGCACTGATTACGACAACTTTACCAATGGCATTAGGATTAAGCTTTTTATCGACACCTGTATGGGTAATTTTCTATGGTTTTGATACACTTAGTATTAATATCTTTTCTTTCTATATTTTCCAAGCAATTACTTATTCTTTCTATACTGTACTAATTGATATTATGCAGACATTAAATAATTCCAAAATATCATTAGGTACCCTAATTGGTAGCTTTATTGCTAAAGCTTTATTAAATACTCCAATGATGATATTATTTACCAAAGTAGGGCTAGAAGCATATTATGCTCCAATTTTCACCACTTTATTAACACAAACCGTATCTATTTTATTCCTATTATATAAATTAAAACAAAAATATCATATTCACTATTTCAATACATTTAAAACAGGACTAAAGTCTATTTTATGTGTTGGAATTATGGTTGTATCTCTTGCAATTATTCGATTATTTATACCAGTTGAGACAACTTCTAGAATGATAGCTATAGCAATTACAATTTTTTATACAATAATCGGTGCTATTATCTATATACTTTGTGCATTTAAAAGTAACTTAGTGTATGAAGTATTTGGAGAAAAAATAGTAAATGGAATTTTAAGAAGAATCCCATTTATAAAAAAATTAAAACATTCATAATAAAATATAACACTTTATTTTATAATTGAAAAAAGCTAGAA
>CALVJW010000021.1 GCA_944332435.1 uncultured Bacilli bacterium
GAAATGAGAAATAAATTATTACATATATAAAAAATAACTCAGTTAAGACTAAGCTATTTTCTATATTTTTTTGTTTCGCATCATTGACTAATATTCAATCAATATTTTTTTGTAAATTATCATTTTTATAGATATGTATAATAAATTTATTACTTCTCACTTAAGATCCTTGTATTCAATCAGACAAAAAAAAGAAGTCTCATATAAGACTTCCTTTTACTTTGTTATTTTTCTGCGTAAACGCTAGCTTGTTTTTTATCTTTTCCTACACGTTCAAATTTAACATATCCATCGATTTTCGCAAATAAAGTGTGGTCTTTTCCCATACCTACATTTTTACCTGGATAAATTTTTGTTCCACGTTGACGATAGATGATAGATCCAGCAGTAATGAATTCTCCATCAGCTGCTTTTGCTCCTAAACGTTTAGATTCACTATCACGTCCGTTTTGAGTAGATCCTTGACCTTTTTTATGTGCAAATAATTGGATATTTAATTCCATTAATTTTAAGTTTTCTAACATGAGGACACCTCCTTATTTAATTTCACATATTTTTGATATTGTTTTTCTAATTTTTCAAGTAAATCTAATAAATTTATCATTAATAGATCCACTACTTCATCATGATTGATAATCTTGATAGAAACAAATCCATCTTTTTCTTCATATTCAATACTATCATTACGATATCGAATTATCGCATTCACAGTTGTAATTACCATACTACTAACAGAAGCACATACGATATCAAACCCACTTCTATCGTAACCAGCATGTCCTTTTATTACAACCTCTTCAATTTGTTTTTCTTTCTTATAAATATTAACTTTTATCATTCTTATTTACAGTTAATAGATTTGATTTCTACTTTTGTATAAGGTTGACGGTGACCTTGTTTTTTACGGAATTTTTTCTTTGGATTGTAATGGAATACAATAATTTTCTTATTTTTTCCGTGTTTTAAAACAGTTCCTGTTACAGTTGCACCTTCAACATATGGATGTCCAACTTTTCCGTTTGCTAGTAATACTTTGTCAAAAGTAACTTCTTTTCCAGCTTCTACGTCTAATTTTTCAACGTATAAGATTGTTCCTTCATTAACAGCGTATTGCTTTCCACCAGTTTCAATAACAGCGTTCATAAATAACCTCCTTCATTTTTCTAAGACTCGCCGTAAAGGTACGAATCATCGTTTTATAAACCTTTAACCCGTGCGGTTGTAGTAACAGAGGTACTACACAATTAAAGATTTTATCATAGTTTCCTTTTAAAGTCAAACATTCTATGAAGAAATTCCCTTTCTGAATAACATTTTTTTCCTTGATAAAAAACATGGCGATAATCCCGTTTCATTTTTTTAGCATTTTCTTTAAAAATCGTTTTATATTTTTTAAAAGGATAATAATTCTGATAACGCTCTAACAAGAATTTAGAAAAGACAAATCTCCTTCGTTTCAATTCTTTTATCCATTCTAAGCCAAGAAAGAAAAATGTTAGATATAAAATAAAATTAAAGGAATATGTAAGGCAGTAAAAAAAGAGACCCAATAAAGTCAATAGTGAAAACCAAAGTGTTAAAATCTGACTTTCATAAAAAGATACGATATAATTTCCTAATACCTGTAATATTTTTGAACCATCTAAAGGAACAATCGGTAATAAATTAAATCCTAATATAAAATAATGATAAAAAGAAAACATAGAATCACAAATCCAATTTTTTAATATCAAGTAGCCAATTACCTGCATCATAGGTCCGGCTAAAACAATCATTAATTCTTCTTTTAATGGTCGATTTAAACTTTCATGAAATAAGGTTAAACCACCAAATGGGAGAATGATAATTTTTTCAATCTTCCAATGAAAAAAAGAAGACATCAAAATATGTCCACATTCATGAATGAAAATTAAAATCATAATCATAGAAAAATCTTTAAAATAACCTGTTACCATAGAAGCAATCATAAACACATAAAATAATAGATGAATCTGAATTGTCATATGCTTTTCTTTCATTCCTTACTCCTTTATATAATCTTTATAATCTAAATTTTTTCCTTCCTTTTGAAATACTAGATACAAACTTTGATCTTTTACTTGACCAATTAGCCCGCCTTTTTCTACATAATCATATAATTTTACATTTACATCTTCCAAATTTCCATACCAAATATCAACACCACTCATTCCTTGAATAATAACCGTTTGACCATATCCTTCTTTTTTACCAATAAATACCACCATTCCACTTTCCATATTAGGAACAAGATAATTTTTATTAACGGTTAATTTTACTCCATCTCGATATAGACTTTGATCTTGATAAGCGAGTGATTCTTGGAAAACCGTTGTTACTGGCTGTTTAATAAATTCTTGAAAAGGAATAGGACTACCAAAATAAGTTTGATAAAGTTGATTGATTGTAGCAAAAGAAAAATTTTTAGTAAATACTTCTTTATAAAATTTCGTTTTTAAACTAGTATTACTTTTTAAAGTAATTAATGTAATCAATGTTAGTACCGTTACAATCAATAATCTCATGATATACTTTGTAATCAATATCGTTATCTTTTTTTCCTTCTTTACTTGTTTTGAACGCTTCTTTTTTTTATGTTTGTCCATCCTATCACCAATACAATTTATGATACAAAAAAAGGAATTATGAACAAATTCCTAATCAATTTTTCTAATATGATATTTTTTAGCAAGAAAATCAGTGATAAGATATATGATACTTGCATAAATTAAATTTAATAATAATGAAGAGAAAATACTTTCCCATAATCGTTCCATGTGAAAAACAAATAATCCTGATAAACATAAAATTCCATAGCCCATCACTCGGTAAAAGAAGATAATAATCGCACTAATTAAAATAACACTAAATACATTGTTACTAAATAACTGATTCATAAAACAAATAAATAATCCTAATAAAATAAACAATACTAAATTCATCATTAAAGTATCCGTAAACACAACATCATATAAAAGACCAATTCCAGCACAAACTTTTAAATAATTCATTTTTTCCCCATTAAAATATGGATAAATAATAATAAGCGAAATTAAAGAAAATAATGGGACAAAGAAATTGGTATCTAACGGTATAAAATTACTCACAATACTTTCTAAAAAGAAAGAAAATATTAGAACACCAATTACCATTATCACTTATCTTCATCCTTTCTTTTTAAAATAGTTACATAATTAATATCATCATAATCCACAGAACCCTCTACAATTACCGTTTTTGCTAAATCAAAATTATCCGTTTTAATACTTTTTACTTTTCCTATTACAATTCCACTTGGAAAAACATCTCCCATTCCAGTTGTTGTTACAATAGATCCTTTAGGAATTTTCATATTAGATGAAATTCCTTCAATCGAAAATGTTCTATTTTTTTTATTATAGCCAGATAATAGTCCATAAACAAATTGATCACCAACTTGAATTTTAACGGAAATCTTATTATTGGCATCATCACTCGTTAATAATTTTACTGTACTATTAAAAGCAGTCGTTTTAATAACTTTCCCTACTAGCCCTTCACTTACAATAACAGCCATATCTTTTTTAACACCATTCTTTTCCCCTTTATCGATCGTAATGGTATTATACCAATACCCTAAATTACGATTTACTACAGTGGCATTTAAATAACTACTTTCTGCTAAAACATGATTTAATTCTAGTGTCTTTTTCATATCCTCTACTTCTTTTTTTAATTCCAATCGCTCAGCATTGATTAATTCAGTTTCTTTCACTTTTTTCTCTAATTCTTTATATTTTTCGTATAAATTTTGTTTTTCTTGATACTCTGTAATTTTATTTTTAACAAACTTAATTGGTGCATAGACTACCTTGTTTACTAATAAAACGCTATCTTTAACACTCTTTTCGATTGGTGATAACTCTCTTTCTGTTCTAACAATATTCGTTATCATTCCTAGTACGATTGCAACAATGACAACAACAATTAATATCATATATTTTTTTTCTAATTTATTTCTTCTATACACATGAATCACCTATCTCATTATAATATATTTTGCAAGACTTTAAAAGATTAAATATCATGGTTTTCAAAAAAACTATAGTATTTTTTATTACTAATAATAATATGATCAATCACAGGAATTCCTATTATTTTTCCTGTTTCCACTAATTGTTCCGTTACCATAATATCCATTTTCGATGGTAGTACATTGCCACTTGGATGATTATGAATACAAATAATAGAACTAGCACTAATTAAACATGCTTCTTTAAAAATTTCTCTTGGATGAATTGTACTATAATTAATTGTCCCAATAAATAATAATTTTTCTTTCAAAATACGTTTTTGATTATCTAAATAGATACCATAAAAATATTCTTGTTTTTTACTTGCTAAAGTATCTTTATAATAATCATAAATCATCGCTGCTGTACGAAATTTTTCTTGATATAATTCTGTTTTTTTGTTATTCATTCTCCTACCAAATTCTAAGGCAGCTAATAATGTCATTGCTTTCACTGGTCCAATTCCTTTAATCTTTTTTAATCGCTCAATTGTTAACTGTTCAATATTATCTAATGATTCTATTAGTGCTAACACCTTCATCGCTACTAATTTTACATTTTCCCCTTTTGGTCCACTTTGTAATAAAATGGATACTAAATCTTCATTTGAAATAAAATAAAGTTCTTGCTTCAAAAAACGTTCCCTTGGTCTATCTTCTTTTGGTAGTGTCTTAATTGTCACTGCCATCAATTACCAACTCCTTATAGCTTGTTAAAACATTAGAAATAATGACTCGAATTGTATTCAAATCTTCTGTTTGTTCTAACAATGTATCATATTTAGAAAGTTGATCTGAAAATTCAAGTGAATGAATTACGATATCTTTCACATAAATAACATACCCTAATTCTTGATAATATCCCTTTAATTTTTCAATATTTTTTTTATCTTTTGTAATTCCTACATAAGCATGGTACTTTCCATCTTCTTCCATATAAATATAATTTTCTAACCCCTCTAAGTTTTTTTTCATACTATCAATCGTAGAATATACACCAACTTGTAAAAAGGAAGCCGATTCTCCATCTAACTTACTCATAACTGGTAAACTTACATTTTCAATTTGATATTGTGAGAACATAAATTTTCCCATGAGAAATCCAAGAAATAAAGCTGCCAAAACTGGTAGTAACATATATTTTAATTTCATTCTATCACCATTGTTATCATAACAAAAAAAGAGCCCTATTTTTGTCGAAATAAAGCTCAATTATGATTAGACTAATTTTCGTTCCATATGATACACTTTTTGTGGTTCTTTTTCTTTTTGTTTTGTTAATTCATCTTTCATTATTTCAATTTCATAAACAATTTGTTGTTTTTCACGAATTTCTTCTTGTAATTCTAGTTGCTTATCTTCTAATATTTGTTCTGAAATTGAACCATTTAACATTGTTTTAATCTCCTCTAATGTAAATCCGAATCGTTTCAATAATATTATTTTTTTACAATCTTCTAAGTTTTTTAAATCATACATACGATACTTGGTAAATGGATCAACAAAATTAGGTTTTAAAATACCAATTTCATCATAATAGCGAATGGTCTTAATCGGTAACTCTGTTATTTGAGAAAATTCTCCAATTCGATACATGATATTCCTCCTCTTCTTTTAATATAACACTCCAGTTAACTGGAAAGTCAAGTTCTTTTTAATTTCTAGTATCATAACAAAAAAAGAAAGAACTTGCAAATTCTTTCTTAAAAATACCACTCTGGAAGCCAACGCATTGATTCTATTTTCTTTTCAGAAATTGGTGTTCCCGAAGTCACTGGTAAAAAGTAAATAAAACATGTCATCACAATGATTAAGAAAATAGGAATCACAATATAAAGTTGTGTTTTTTCTACTAAATCTTTTACCAATTTTGTAAGTGCTAACATAACAAATGGTAGTGCTGGATAATAATGATATAGGAACATACAACGTCCAATCACTAAATATGGAAAGAATAAGCACATAAAAGCAATTACTAATATAAATACTGATTTTTCTTTTTTCCAAGCACAATAGAAGCAATAAATCATAGCCAGTGCCCCAGTCCACCAAATCACAATATTTCCTAATCCACTAATCGTACCACGCATACCATCAACGGTACTACTGCTATAATACCAAACCGGTTTTAACATCAATGGCCAAGTATACCATTCTGATGAAAAAGAATGGGTAGCATTTAATGTAGAATGATATTCATACATTGATTTTGTAATATCAAAAAGATCTTGTAAACTAGAAACATGATATACGGAAACATCAGGAAATAAGAAATAACAACTTAAATAAATCGTAATAGGAAGAAATACAAAGAAAATAAAACAGCTACCAATGATTTTTATCATTTCTTTCTTATTTTTCTCTGTAATTTTTTTCTTATTTAAGAAATAAGTACGATAAAAGTGAACAAAGAATACAATTGCTAGACCTAATCCGGCAAATAAGCCAGTCCACTTCGTTGCAATTGCCAGCGAAATACTCACCCCGGATAATCCTAAAAATAATAATTTTCGTGATAATTTGGTATTCTTTGGTAAATCAATATAACGGTACATAAAATAATAAGAAGATAAGATGAATAACGTAAGATGGGTATCCATCGTTCCAATTCTAGCTTGAGCAAAATGAAAATTATCAAATATCATGAACAAAGCAGATAATAAAGCAAACCCACGATTTTTAAATAAAGCTTTCCCAAATAAATACATTACAGCAATTAATAAAATTCCACTGATATTCCCCATCAGACGATAATAAAATGGAGCCATACCAAATAAAGCAATTGGAATTGATTGAATTAATTTGGCAAGCGGTGGATGAACCCATTCATAAGTAGGTAGTCCATTCGCATATTCATACGCTGCTCTAGCAAAGTAAACTTCATCAAAATAAGTACTATTTTTATAACTAATCGTTTCTGGAACAGTATCTTGTTCATCCAAAAGTAATGCATCATCTTTTTTTATCGCACGAATTCTTGCACTACCATCTAATGTAATTTCTCCTAATGATGCTTCTTCTGTATCCGATACTAATTTTAAATAACGTAATTCATTGGTTGGCATAAATTCTAAATCATACCACCCAAAAACATAATCCTCTTCCTTTGTATTTCCTAATAACTCATAATTTTCTCCATCTTCTGATCCATATACAAGATAAGAGCCTTGTTCTGGACCTACAAAATAGCGCATTCTTGTCACTTTACCTGATGTTCCAGTAACTTCAAAAATATGAGTTGAATTTACTTTGTCATCTACCACAAATGTTTGAGGATTGGTTGTACTCCCCAAATTTATAAAAGAAAAAATTCCATAAATAAGTAAAATAACACCTAAAATCATAATATCAATGATATCTATTTTTGAACTTTCTTTCTTTGTAAAAAATTGTCTTAACCAATTCATATCATATCACCATATCTATTATATCGAAAAAATTAAAAAAATGAAAGAACTTTAGAACAAGAAAAAGAGCCCCGAATCCGTAGACCCTAGCTCTTTCATTTAATCATAAAACTAACACCTTTCTTTTCATTTTTTACAGTTATTTCATAGCCACAATAGAAAATGGTTTTCTTTACAATCGAAAGTCCTAAACCAAATTGTCCATTAATTCCTTTCTTATAAGGAGTGAATATATCAGAAAGGATATTAGGATCAATGTTAGGCCCATCATTATATAGCGTAATAGTATTTTTCTTAATTGTTACTTTTATTTTCTTTTCGGCATATCTGACAAAATTACCAAGCAAGTTATAAATTACAGCTTCCCACATATCTTCAGTTCCAGTAAAAATACTGTTATTATCAATGGAAATCTCCCATTTTACGTTTGGTGCTTGTAATTTATAATCTTTGGCCGCTTTTCGTATTACAAGAGCAACATCTGTTTTAGAACTTCGAAACTCTTTAGAATCTTTGATATAATTTAGTTTATTAAGGTATAGTAAGGAGTGTACTTTTGATTCTAATTTCATCACTTCATCATTAATAATTTCGAGTCCTTTTTCCGTTGTTTCAACACCATCATCAATTGCTTCAATATAAGATTTTATCACAGTGAGAGGAGTTTTAAAATCGTGTGAAATATTTTGATACATTTGATTTTTATATTCTTCTTGCTCTTTTAATGTAATACGCATCTCATCAATGGTATCAGACAACATTTTAAGTTCATCATCCTCTGCATATTTATAATGGTCCTGATACTCATCATTTGAAATATTGTCTACTTTTTCTTTTAGATGTTCTATTTTTTTTACTAATTTTCGTGACCATAAAATGAATAGTCCAACGGCGACTAAAAATGTCACTAATAACAATGGTATAATGGTATATAAAACATCTTGTCTCATCTTTTTTATATAGTTGTCATTGGTAATGGATACTTTTTTAATATAGTCACTATAAGAAGTACTATAATAATAAGTTTTACCAAGGTAATTTATCTTACCATATTCTTTATTGGTATACTTTAAAATTTGGCTTGGTGTAGCACGTTTAAATAATTTTTGAAAATTATCGGAAACAATGATTTCATCATCAGCAGTAACATAGAGGTATACAACATCACTTGCTAACTTACTTTCACTAATCCCATTATCGAGTAATTCTAAGGGTTGTTTTAAATATTGATATATATTATTTTCATAAATAGGCAGTAAGGTATTGGGTAAAATAATTCCCAGTGCAAATAGTACAATCCCAAATATTATCGCACTAACTTCTAATAATTGTTTTGATAAATTGGTCTTTAAATTTCTCATATAAATCGATATCCAAATCCATATAATGTATTAATTCTAATATGTGGCATCTTTTTTCTAAGACGACGCACTAAATCATCTACTACACGATCACTACCAAAATAGTCTGGTCCCCAAATATTTTTTAAGATATCATCACGACTAAATGATTTATTTTTATTATTCAAAAACATAATTAATAAATCAAATTCCAATGTTGTTAAATTGATTTCTTTTCCATTTTCAGTTACCACTCTCGTGTCCTTATCAATTTCATATGTTTCATAATGTACTTTATTTGTATCATGAGAATATACTCGTTTTAAAATTTTTCCAACTCTTAAAACTAACTCTTTAGGGGAATATGGTTTCGTGATATAATCGTCACTTCCAAGTTCTAATCCAATTATTTTATCTAGGTCTTGATCTCTAGCAGAAGTAAAGATAACGGGAACTTCACCATCGGTTTCGCGTATTTTTTTGATAATATCATATCCACTAATGTTATCTCCTAACATAATATCTAAGATCCATAAGTGAACTTCATTTCCAACATAGTTTATAGCGTCTGTCCCATTATAAAAATTAATTACTTCATACCCTTCTTTTTCAAGATACGTTTTAATCAAATTATTTAAATTGTTTTCATCTTCTACCAAACAAATTTTATACATATCCACACCTCGTTATTAGTATATCATGATTTTCTTTTTGTTTCTAGTTTATCACTTCCTTTCTAAGGTTTGTTTATAACATCAAGATTTATTTAAAATTTTTATTATTTACTTCTTTTAATTTTACTTATATTTTCTTCTTATCACCTCCAACACTAACATCATACCAACCAATTACGGATAGATTATTAAAAAACTATGGGAAATTATGGAATTGAAAAATATCTTGCATCAAAGGCAAGATATTTTATTGTCGATATTCAAATTCATAATCTAAAATACGGATATAATCTCCATCTTGAACTCCTAGTTCTTGAAGCTTATCATCAATTCCCAACTTTCTTAATTTTCTAGAAAAACGTAAGAAAGCTTCTTCTGTTGTAAATTTTGTTAGTTTAAATATTTTCTCTATTTCTTCTCCACGAATTACCCATACATCACCATCTTTAGTAATTGTAAATGGTTGTTCCTTTTTAAATTTATATAATACATGACTTTCAAATTTTTCTTCTTCGTATAATGGCTTTTTCGCAATATGATCTAACATATCGGATAATTCATGAATCACTGGACCAAGTCCATCAGCATGAAGTGCAGAAATTGGAAATACTTTTACATCTGGATATTTTTCTTGAAATTGTTCTAAGTGTTCCATTGCTCCCTCTAAATCCATTTTATTCGCAATCACAACTTGTGGCTTTTCCATCATCTTTTTACTAAATGCTTCTAATTCATGATTAATAACTTCAAAGTCTTCAATAGGATTTCTTCCTTCAAATCCACTCATATCAATGATATGCGCGATTACCCTAGTTCGCTCAATATGCTTTAAGAAGCGGTCTCCTAATCCTTCTCCTAGAGATGCTCCTTTGATTAAACCTGGTAAATCGGCAACTACAAATGATTTCCCTTCACTCGCACGAACAACACCTAAATTTGGTTTTAAAGTGGTAAAGTGATAAGCAGCAATTTTAGGCTTACTAGCAGATATTTTAGAAATAAGCGTTGATTTTCCAACACTTGGCATTCCCACTAGTCCAACATCCGCAAGTAATTTTAATTCTACTTTAACCTTTAAATGTTCTCCTTCTTCTCCATTTTCAGAATAACTTGGTGCCGGATTAGAACGTGTTGCAAAAGCAATATTACCACGTCCACCACGACCACCTTTTGCGACAACAACTTGTTCTTTATTTTTAGTTAAATCCGCAATAATAAGACCAGTATCTAAATCTGTAATGACGGTTCCAAGAGGTACTCTAACAATTTCATCTTCTGCTTTTTTTCCATGCATTCCTTTTCCTTGTCCATTTTCCCCTTTTTTTCCTTTAATTAGTTTTTTATATCGTAAATCAATTAATGTATTAAGTCCCTCATCTACTTCAAAAATGATACTTCCACCATTTCCTCCATTTCCACCAGCAGGGCCTCCCATTTCAACATATTTTTCACGGCGGAATGCCATACATCCATCCCCACCATTACCAGCCATTAATTCTACAATTACCTCATCTATAAACATAGTATCACCTCTTTGTCCTTTTTATTATACATGAAAAACTCTTTAAAACCTAGTCTTTTATTTCTTATTCTAACTATTTATGTTTTTTGATAGAAAAAGAACTACGAACGGTAGTTCAAAAATTTATTTTAATAAAGATTTTGGGATAGTGATAACTGGGCGCACCCCGATGACATCCGCATCGTCTACAGTGTAGTAGTTCAAGCGGCCAAGGCTGCCCACGTACCAAGCGTCGCCCGAATACGACGCACTAGGGGTACTTGTCCAATATCCCCAAGTATTATCATCAGCAATACTACATCCGTATGCAGTACAATCCTTAATATAATCAAACAACCATTTATATTTTGCTTCGCCTTGTTGCGGAAACACTGATGGGGCTTCAGTTTTCTCATTATATGATGAATCCTCTAGCAAATATGCTAAATCCTTATCTGGATTTGTCGCATCAAACTCGGTATTCCCAGTAATTTTTGCTATC
>CALVJW010000022.1 GCA_944332435.1 uncultured Bacilli bacterium
ACATGTATATTATACTACTATCAGACTTATTTCAGTTTTTTATCATAAAACGGAATTCCAAATAAAAATCTACGTTTGTCTTATTTTTTTCATATATCTATTGACAAATACATAAGATTCTTATATAATCGTAGTTGTTGAAAAGGAAAGCAGAAGTGTCCACTTCTCACCCGATAACTTAAGTTATGGGTTAAAAGCCAATTAATAAAATATCATATTGATTGATTTTGGTTTTTAAGTGGATACAAGTATGTATTCACTTTTTTATGGAGGTGTCAGTTATCGCAAGTAGAGAAAGAGATTTGTTTATTAATGAACAAATACGCGCAAAAGAAGTAATGGTTATTGGACCAAATGGAGAACAGTTAGGAACGAAACCAATTAAGGATGCTTTAACGCTTGCTAATTATGCAGGGTTTGATCTTGTTTTAATGAGTCCTAATGCTAATCCACCGGTTTGTAAAATCATGGATTATAATAAATTTAAATATGAAAACAAGAAAAAACAAAAAGAAAATGCTAAGAAGCAACGAGAAGCAAACTTAGAAATGAAAGAATATCGTTTATCTGTTTCTATCGATGTACATGATTTTGATACAAGAGTAAAAAATTCAAGTAAATATTTGGAAAAAGGACATAAGGTAAAAGCATCAATTCGTTTTAAGGGAAGAGAACTTGCTCATCCTGAACTTGGAAAAGATGTATTACTTCGTTTTGCTGATACTTTGTCTGATATAGCAGAAATGGAACAAAAACCTAAAATGGATGGACGTTTCATGTCAATTATATTAGCACCAAAAAAAGACAAATAATAGGAGGATTTATTATGGCAAAGAAAACACAAAAGACACATAGTGGACTTAAAAAAGTTGCTAAAATTAAACCAAACGGTACTGTAAAAATGACAAAAGCTGGTGGAAACCATAAGAGTGGTAAAAAACCAACGAATATTACAAGAAGATACAAAAAAAGTAGTCTTATGAGTACAGGGGATTATAAAAGATTAAAAGATTTAATGAAATAAAAATAGAAATATAGTAGGAGGAAGATTATGCCAAGAGTTAAAGGTGGTACGATTAGTCGTGCTCGTCATAAAAAAGTTTTAAAACAAGCAAAAGGTTATTTCGGAAGTAAACATAGATTATATAGAACTGCTAATGAACAAGTAATGCATTCATTAAAATATGCATATAGAGATAGAAAACAAAATAAAAGAGAATTTAGAAAATTATGGATTACAAGAATTAATGCGGCTTGCCGTATGAATGGAATTAGTTATTCTAAATTTATTAATGGACTTTCTAAAGCAAATGTACAAGTTAACCGTAAAATGTTATCAGAACTTGCAATTAATGATGCAGAAGCATTTGCAAACTTAGTAGTTGTAGCAAAAGATGCATTAGAAGGTAAAACAACAGTAGTAAAAAAAGAAACTAAAAAAGCAGAAAAAGCTGAAGTAAAAGAAGAAAATGCAACAGATTTAAGTAAATTAAAAGTAGCAGAATTACGTGAAATGGCCAAAGAAAAAGGTGTAGAAGGATATTCTACAATGAAAAAAGCAGAATTATTAGATGCTTTAAAATAATCAAAGATTTGATTATTTTTTTTTATTTATGATATAGTAGTAGTGGTGATATAAATGAAATGCCAAAGAAAAGATGGTCATTATTTTGAATATGATGTAGAAACTGCGCATACCGCTGTTATTTTTTCTAGTTTAAGAAAAAATATATCTGGTGGCTATTATTACACCAGATGGTTTCTTTGTACCAATTGGAAATGGTGGATTACATTATCCAGATATTTAACAATATTTAACTTATTATCTAAATGATTTAACTGTATATGAAAATAAAAATTGGATTGAACTTGTTTATATGTTAAATCATGAAGAAAGGGTTTATACTGTTGCTAGTTTAAATGATTCTTATCAAGGTCATCGATTATTTTCTTTTCCAATGGACGAGGATTTAGATAAAATGACAGATGCATGTAAACAAGCAACAAAGCAATATATTGAACGAGTAAAATTATTTGAAGGTCCTGATTTTAAATTATTATATGGCAGTTTAGAACAAGATTCTTATGAAAAAGATGATACACAGATTATGAAATTATTAGAAATAAAGAGAAGGTGAAAAAATGAAAAATTTATATATTGATTTTGATGGTGTTTTGATGGATACCATTACAACTTCTTATCGATTATTAGATGAATCGGAAATTGATAAAAATAATCCGGATGAAATTTTAAAATTTTATCAAACACTAAATTGGGAAGAAATTATTGAGGTAACCCCAATTTTAAATGATAGTATTAATCGATTAAAGAAGATTAAAGACTCTAATCGTTTTGATGTATCAATTTTAACACATGTTAATTCTACGGCAGAAATTGTAGAAAAGGTAAAATTTATTCGTAAATATTTTCATGATATTACAGTAATCGCATGTCCGAAACAAATTAGTAAAACAATGATGGTTCACGCAAAAGATGCAATACTAATTGATGATTATACGGAAAATTTAGTAGAATGGAAAAAAGCAGGAGGAATTGGTATAAAATTTTCTACTGTATATAAAGATCGTGGATTTAAGTGTATTTCACATATTGATGAAATATTAAACATGAATTTTGAATAAAGTAGTAAGAGGTCTTGATTTTAGTGAGGAATGTTAAATATTCCAACAAAAACAGAACAGTTAACTGTGGAACAATTATTAACTTGTCAAAAATTATTAGAAACCAATATTTCTTTTGCTGGAAAAGAAAAATATCAAATTGAAATTGGAGATATGAAAACTGGCATTCGTTATATAACTGGTGATATTGCCAATTTATTAAAAGAAAAAACTGGAAATTATAAAATATAATTTGTTAGCACTCTCTATTGACGAGTGCTATTTTTAGTGTTATAATGTACTCGTAAGCATGAAAATGCTAGATAAAAGAAAGGAAGTGTGAACTATGAATCAAGCAAATCCATTTGGAGAATCTTTAGAAAATGTATTAGAAAAATATGGACGAGATATCGTTCAATGTGTGAAAGATGGAAAAATTGATCCAGTCATTGGTCGTGATGATGAAATTCGTAGTATTACGCGAATTTTATCTAGAAAGACCAAAAATAATCCAGTATTAATAGGAGAACCTGGAGTAGGAAAAACGGCAATTGTTGAAGGACTTGCGAGTCGTATTGTAAAAGGAGATGTTCCAGATAGTTTAAAAAATAAAACGATTTGGGAACTTGATATGGGGGCTTTAATTGCCGGAGCAAAATATCGAGGAGAATTTGAAGAACGTTTAAAAGCAGTACTTAAAAAAGTAAAAGAATCAGATGGTAATATTATCATGTTTATTGATGAAATCCATATGATTGTTGGTGCTGGTGCCTTAGAAGGTGCAATGGATGCAGGTAATATGTTAAAGCCAATGCTAGCTCGTGGAGAAATTCATTGTATTGGAGCAACTACTTTAAATGAATATCGTAAATATATTGAAAAAGATGGTGCTTTAGAAAGACGTTTTCAAAAAGTATTGGTAAGTGAACCAACTGTAATGGATACCATTACTATTTTACGAGGTTTAAAACAACGATTTGAAGTATATCATGGAGTAAATATTAAAGATAAAGCTTTAGTAGCAGCAGCAACCTTGTCTGATCGTTATATTACGGATCGTTTCTTACCAGATAAAGCGATTGATTTAATTGATGAAGCGTGTGCAACAATTAAAGTACAAATTGATTCTGTACCAACAGAGTTAGATGAACTAACTAGAGAAATCATGCAGTTAGAAATTGAAAGACAAGCGTTAAAAAAAGAAAAAGATGAAATGAGTAAAAAAAGATTAGAAGAAATTAAAAAGGAATTAGAAACGTTACAACAAAAGGAATCTAAATTGCGTGGTGAGTGGGAACAAGAAAAGAAAATTAATGAACAAATTAGTAAAAAGAAAGAAGAAATTGAACAAACTAAATTTGAATTAGAGCAAGCAGAGAATCAGTATGATTTAGAAAAAGCAGCTCGTCTTCGTCATGGAAAGTTACCTGCACTTGAAAAAGAATTAGAAGAATTACGTAAACAAGATTCTTCAAAAATATTAAGTGATATTGTAAGTGATAGTGATATTTTAGCTATTATTTCTAAATGGACAAATATACCGGTAGAAAAATTGTCTGGAACAGAAAGAGAACGATTGCTACACTTAAAAGATAACATGAAAAAAAGAGTTAAGGGACAAGATGAAGCATTAACTTTAGTTAGTGAAGCAATTATTCGTGCTCGTGCTGGTATTAAAGATCCAAAACGTCCAATTGGTTCCTTTATCTTTTTAGGGCCAACAGGAGTAGGAAAAACGGAAGTAGCGCGTACACTTGCTCATGAATTATTTGATAGTGAAGACCATATGATTCGTATTGATATGAGTGAATATATGGAATCACATTCTGTTTCTCGACTAGTAGGAGCTCCTCCAGGATATGTAGGATATGATGAAGGTGGACAATTAACGGAAGCAGTGAGAAGAAATCCATATAGTATTGTCTTATTTGATGAAATTGAAAAGGCTCATAAAGATGTATTTAACCTATTATTACAAATCTTGGATGATGGACGTATTACAGATTCACAAGGTCGAACTGTTGATTTTAAAAATACGATTATTATTATGACTTCTAATTTGGGAAGTGAAGCAATTTTGGAAGAAACAAATATGGAGAAAGCAGAAGAAACTGTTATGACTATTTTAAAACATTCATTTAAACCAGAATTTTTAAATCGTATTGATGAAATTATTATGTTCCATGCTTTAAATAAAGAAGTAGTTTATGAAATTTTAGATAAAATTATTGATGATTTGAATCATCGTTTGCAAGATAAATATCTTCATATTTCATTAACAGATCAAGCCAAAGAATTTGTTATTACTTCTTCTTATGATTCAGCCTATGGAGCAAGACCAATTAAACGTTTTGTATCAAGACAAATTGAAACATTAATTGCAAATGAAATTATTAAAGGAAATATAAAGCCGAATGATACTGTAACAGTTGATGTAACAGACGGAAAATTTAACCTTGTTACCCAAAAGTAATAAACTTGACTAGAAAATGTAAAACCTTACAAATTCTAGTCTTTTTATTTACGATTTTATCATTGCTAAACAAGGAATTATATGGTAAAATTATTCTCGGAAAGAAGTAATGAGAGGAGGAAACACATGGAGATTTTTATTCCCGATATTTATCAAAAAAGTATCTATACTATTGATTATCAAAAACTTCAAAGTCGCGGAATTAAGTGTTTACTTTTTGATTTAGATAATACTTTAGTACCAGCAAGCATTAAAGTACCAAATAAAAAAATAAAAGAGCTATTTATAGAATTAAAAGAAAAAGGATTTACTGTGATTTTATTTTCAAATAGTCCTAAAAAAAGATTAAAACCATTTAAAGAAGAATTAGAAGTTGATGCATTAGCAAGTGCAATGAAACCATTTTCTAGAAATTATTTAAAAATTATGAGAGAATATAAATTTACAGTTAGTGAAGTAGCAATGATAGGGGATCAATTATTAACAGATATTTTAGGTGGAAATCGAGTGGGGATTACGACAATTTTAATTAATCCGGTTAGTAAGCAAGATATGGTATTTACGAAAATAAATCGTAGATTAGAAGATTTTATTTTAAAACGTTTACGTGATAAAGATTTATTTACAAAAGGAAAATATTATGATTAAAAAATGTAGTGGGTGTGGCGTTGTATTACAAACAAAATCTTCTGAATTATTAGGATATACAAGAAATATTGACAGTGAGTTATGTGAACGCTGTTTTCGCATTAAACATTATGGAGATTATCAAGTAGTAGAAAAAGATAACGAAGCTTATTATAATATTTTAAAAAAAGTTACCCAAACAAAAGATTTAGTTTTATTTGTTATTGATGTATTTAATATTAACCAAGAAGTATATGAATTAGCCCAAATGATAAAAAATCCATGCTTATTAGTATTAACAAAAAGAGATTTGTTTGCATCTGATATTTATGATCAAAAATTTATAGATGCGATAAGCGATTTACCGTTAAATATAATTGATACGATTATGATTAGCAGTAAAAATAATCGTGGTTTTGATGAATTATATTCTAAAATTAAATACTATAAAAAGACGAATAATGTTTATGTAATTGGTCTTACAAATGCTGGTAAATCAACAATGCTTAATCAACTAATGAAACATTATTCTAATCAAGAAAGTCAAATTACAACAAGTATGTTACCATCGACGACACTGGATATGGTAGAAATAAAATTAGATGATAGCATTACTTTAATTGATACACCAGGAATTTTAGATCATAGTATTGCCAATGTTGTAAATGCTAATACGTTAAAGAAGATTGTTCCAAAGAAAGTAATTAGACCAATTACATATCAAGTAAAAATTCCTCAAACTATTATTGTAGAAAATTTACTCAGAATTGATTTATTTGAAAAAAATAATATTACATTATTCTTTTCGAATCAATTACAAATAAAACGTTATTATAAATCGGTTTCTTTTTTAGAAACATTAGAAAAACATGAACTAGATGTACCTAAAGATAGTGACGTTGTTATTTCTGGATTAGGGTTTATTAAATGTAGTAAATCTTGTCATATTGTTATTTATACATTAAAAAATGTCAATGTTAGTATTCGAAAAGCACTAATTTAGTTGCTTTTCGTTTTTCTTGTGATACAATAATAGTATGAGGATAGTATAAGGAGTGAGATTTATGAAGTGTCCGAAATGTGGAGGACAAATTGATGAAAATAGTAAAATTTGTCCAATTTGTGGTATGCAATTAGTTACATCACAAGAACCAAGTAGTGTTACATCAACACAACCAAGTGGAATAGCACAACCAAGCAGTGCTACACCAACACAACCAAGTGGAGTAGTACAACCAAGCAGTGCTACACCAACACAACCAAGTGGAGTAGTACAACCAAGCAGTGCTACACCAACACAACCAAGTG
>CALVJW010000023.1 GCA_944332435.1 uncultured Bacilli bacterium
TTATATTCCAAAGCAGCAATAAGTCTTGTAAATTAAATGTTTCTTCATAAACCTGCATTTAGTCTAAAAATTCACGCTATTTTTTCTTATTTTTATCAAAATAACTTAATTGTTTCCTTTTTTGTTTTCTTTTTGGAAATGGTGTGAATGTTGCTAATTCTAATCTGCTAATTAAATCTATATCACTAAGCAATTCTATTTTAGAAAAATCGGAGTCTAATTCAATTTGACGCAATAAAGATTGGTCATTGCGAGACAAATTCGTAATAAGTGGAAAATAGTCCTGATACCAATATTGTATAATTGGTTTATTTTTTTCACCCGAAAAAATTTCCGTTGTCTCATGAAGTAGTGCTGTTAAGTACTCAGCATCAAACTCTGTTAATACTTCATTAATAGTGTGAAAATATTCTGATACTGGCTTTGCTATTCCATCAAATAAACATTCTCTTAAATAGGATACTCCCACTTTTGTTATGATAGATGATGAAGATATTATAGCATGATAGGTAAATAAATGTTTTAATTCATGTAACAGAATGGTATCTAAATTTTGACTTGGATGAGTCTGATTTGTTAGATTAAATACGATAAAATTAGTGCCTTGATAGATTCCTTCTTGTTTTTTCTGAAGCATTGGAATAAAGGTTGCACATCGGTTCTTATATTGTAATCGATCTAACAAAATTGATATTGGTAATGGACTAATATAATAGTTTTGACTAAGTTCATTTAAATATTGTTGTTTATCTTCTTCATATAAATTTGGGAATAAGAAGATAACGCGATCAAATAATATCGAAAAACGTTCATAATGTTCTTGTCCGTAAAGAGTACAAAATAGATTAATAATGATTTCCTTTTTCGAACGAATTATATCTTGTAATTTCATCTTATCTGCCCTTTCTAAGGTGTTATTATAACAGATTTATTAAAAATTACAAATCAATCTTTATTTCTGAATTTTCCAATTTCTTATTATCCACTAATTTTTCGTGAACTTTTTCTTCAATCGTATCTAAATATAATTCTTCAATACGGTCTACTCGACATCGTTCACTAATTAAAATAGCATTTAATTTTTTGCTCGCTGCTTCAACAGTATCATTTACAATTACATAGTGATACTTTGGTAATTCATTGATTTCTTGATAAGCCGTTTTGAATCTTTCATCAATCGCATATGCAGAATCCGTATTTCGTTTTGTCAGTCGCTTTTTTAAAACATCCATACTAGGTGGCAATAAAAAGATAAATAGTGCCTGTTTAATTCGCTCTTTTATTTGTAATGCACCTTGAATTTCAATCACCAAAATAACATCTTTTCCCTCATTTAATTTTTCAGCAACTTTATCTTTTGGTGTACCATAAAAATGATGATTAAAAGTTGCATACTCTAAAAATTTATCTTCTTGAATTCTTTTTTGAAACTCTTCTTCTGATACGAAATAATAATCCTTTCCTTCTACTTCATTTTCTCTAGGACTACGTGTTGTCATAGAAATAGATTTCCATAAATTAGGATTTTCTTTTAATACCGCATCACTTACAGTATCTTTTCCAACCCCACTTGGTCCAGATAAAACGATTAATAATCCTTTTTTCTTTGTCTTAATCATATTCTCACCTCTTTTAATTTATAAGAATTATATCACAAATAAAAAAAAAGAAAAGAATTTTTAGTGATTTCTTTTCTTTTTCTATTTTTCTTCCAATTTTTTATAGCTTTCTCTTAAGGCTTTAATCTTGTTGGCCCACGATAGATGAATGTTGCTTCACGTATATTATCTATATTAAACATTTGCATTAATAAACGAGCAATTCCGATAGCAAATCCTCCATGTGGTGGACAACCATAACGGAAGAAATCAAGATAGAATGCTAAATCTTTTGGATCAATTTCCTTTTCTTTAATTTGACGTTCTAACACATCTACTCGATGTTCTCTTTGGGCCCCTGTTGTAATTTCAATTCCACGATATAATAAATCATAACTTTCTGTTAAATTGTTTTCATCAACCATATGATAAAAAGGTCTTGCAGCAAATGGGAATTTTGTTACAAATACAAAGTCAGAATTGTAATGTTTCTTTACGTATTCACATAGTAATTTTTCTTCTGTACGTTCAAAATCATCTTCTCGTTCTCCCACAAAATGACATTCTTCTTTTAAAATACGTTTTGCTTCTTGGAACGTAATACGAGGGAAAGAAACTTCTAAATTTGTTAACTCTACTCCAAATGTTGACTTAATTTGTTCACCATATTTTTCATATACTTTTTGGAAAGCATATTTTAACCAAGCTTCTTCCATATCCATCACTTCATTTACAGAATCAATCCAAGAAATTTCTACATCTGCCATATTAATTTCTGTTGCATGATAACTAGTATGAGAGTTTTCAGCACGGAATGCTGGTCCAATTTCAAATACTTTATCAAAACCAGAAGCCATTGCCATTTGCTTATAAAATTGTGGTGATTGGCTTAAACAAGCTTCCTCGCCAAAATAATCTAATTTAAAAACTTCGGCTCCACTTTCTGCTGCTTTGGCACTAATTTTAGGAGAATGAATTTCCATAAAGTCATGATTGATACAAAATTCACGCATTGCATGTTCTAACAATGTTTCACATTGAAAAAATAAGTGATTATCTTCTCTACGTAAATCTAAGAAACGATAGTCTAATCTTGTTTCTCGTAAAGCATTATCTTTCTTTTTAATATCAATTGGAAGTTCTTGCTTTGATGTACTTGTTACTTCAATTTTACTAGGAATAATTTCCATTCCATTTAATTTAACTTTTGGAGCTTCCATTACAACTCCTGTAATTTTTACTGTACTTTCTAGTGGTAATTTACTAATTAATTCTACTAATTCACGATTTTGTTCTTCACTTTTTTCAATCGTCATTTGTACTTTCCCAGTACCATCTCTTAAGATAACGAATTGTACATATTGTAAATCACGAATATTATCAACAAATGCTTGCAATTCAATTTTTTTTCCATAATATTGATTTAAATTCTTGATATATATTTTACTCATTTTTTCTTACTCCTTCTATTTTTCGTGATGACAAGTTCCATCACATTCTTCACAGTCGCATTCATCATGAATCATTGTTTGATCTAAAAAATCAATAATATCGGCTAAAGCAACTTTATACTCTTCTTTTGTTTGATTTTCTTTTACTGTTAGAATGTTTTCTTTTACTTCATCTTCACCAATGATAATAACATAGCGAGCATGCATTCTTTCACTCGTTTTAAAATTACTTTTCATACTACGATTTAATGTATCAATTTCAACGGTAAATCCGCTTAAACGTAAAGCATTAGTTAAACTAAGTGCTTCCTTCTTTACTTCTTCTGATAGTGGCACGATATAAGCATCTAACACATTTTCTTCTACTGGATTAATATTTTCAAATTCTAACGCAGTTAACAATCGTTCCATTCCCATAGCAAAGCCAACACCAGGAGTACTAGGACCACCAATTGTTTCTACTAAGTGGTTATATCTTCCACCACCACATAATACATTTTGACTACCAAATCCTTCGACACTTGCTTCTACTTCAAATACTGTATAAGTATAATAATCTAATCCACGTACTAAATTAGGATTAACACTATATTCAATTTGCATTGCTTCTAAGTATTCTTTTACTTTTTCAAAATGTTGTTTACTTTCTTCGTTTAAATAGTCTTGCATCTTAGGGGCATGTTTCATAATTTCTTTTTCACTATCTACTTTACAATCTAAGATACGAAGAGGATTTTTTAAGAAACGTTCTTTACAATCATTACATAAAGATTCTAAATGTGGTTTAAAATATTCAATTAAAGCTTCACGATAACGTAATCTTGATTCTTGGTCACCTAAACTATTAATGTTAACTTTAATTCCTTTTAACCCTAGTAAACGATAAAAATTAACAGGAATACTAATTACCTCTGCATCCATTAAAGGATCATTTGTACCGAATACTTCAACACCAAATTGATAAAATTCTCGAAATCTTCCAGATTGTGGTCGTTCATAACGATACATTGGTCCATAATACCAAGTTTTTACTGGTTGAATGACATCACCATACATTTTATTTTCAATATAACTACGTACAACCCCTGCTGTTCCTTCAGGACGTAATGTCATATTACGATTTCCACGATCAATAAAGTCATACGTTTCTTTTGAAACAATATCCGTTGTTTCCCCAACACCACGGTGAAATAATTCACTACTTTCAAATAGTGGGGTACGAACATATTGATAATGATAATTTTCCATAAGTGCGGCAAGTAATTTTTCTAAATATAAAATTTTTCTTCCTTTTTCTCCGTTAACATCATAAGTTCCTTTTGGTTTTTGTATCATAATTCTTCCTCCATCCATGTTACTATTTCTTTTATTTCTTTTCTTGGTCGTGGATTTGGTTCTTGATTTGAATACCCTAAGGCAAGAGAACTAACCAGCTGACCACTTGGAAAATAATTTTGTTCTAATTCTTTTTTTATGATATAGGTATTACCAATCCATAGACTACCAATCTGCATCTTAGTAGCTTGTAGGCACATATTTTCTATAGCGGCGCCAATTGATTGTTGATCCATATCTCTTGTATCTTCTTTACTTGGATTAGTATAAAATACTAAGATAAGACAATTTGCTTCTTTGATAATCTGAGCAGTATGTAAGATACTCATATCCTTGACTTGTTTTTTTGTTACAACTTCAATCATTTTATCAGCAACTTCATTCTTTTGCTTCTTTGTAAGTACGACAAAATGCCATGGTTGTCTGTTATGAGCAGAAGGGGCAACTCTAGCACTTTCTAAAATTAAATTTACTTGTTCTTTCGTAAGGTCTTCCGCTCTAAATTTGCGAATACTTCTTCTTCTTATAATTTCTTCTATCATAAAGCCTCCAATATAGATGATAATTTAAGAGCGTATCCATCATTTTAAACTTTCATAACTGCATTTAATTATATCATTAAATCACTGTAAAATCACTATAATTAGTAATTTTTTCTTTAAAATATCTTAAAATATAGCAAATAAGTCGTTCTGAGTCTATCCCTCAATCATCGTTTATATTCCCGTAATTTTCATATTTTGACAATTTTCTTTTTAATTATTCCAAAAACACTTGAAGATATCCTCTACTTATGATATTATATATATGCCTAATTATTTAGGCAATCATGTCACAAGCTACAAAATTACATGATGTTGACTCCATCGAAAGATGTTGTCAAAAATATGCAAATCTCCTTGCATAGCTTAAACACCAATTTTTATGAATTGGTGTTTTTTTGGTACTATAAAAGTGTAATATTAATTACAGAAATGTGATTGAATATTACACTTCTTTTTATTATGATTGAAG
>CALVJW010000024.1 GCA_944332435.1 uncultured Bacilli bacterium
AAAGCGGAAGATGAAGCAGCTAGATTAAATCGCAATATGAAAATATTTAAACGACGTGTAAAAGAAATTATAGAAGCTCAATTAGAAGTAGTAGAAGAAATAGATCAAGTAAATATTTAAATAGCACATCATAAACGATGTGCTATTTTCTTTTGACTTCCTTGGCTTTGAGCGGTAATCCATGGAGTTTGTTCTGGTTCTTCTACATATTCTTTTTCTTCAATGTTTTCTTCATATGGTTGATATGCGTTATTTACACCTGGTTCAAAGCGATGTAAATAACGATATTGTTCTGCTAATTGATCAATTCCACTTTGATAAGTATTTGTTATAGGTTCAATAAAGTAACAATTTTTATTTTGTAAGATGTCAAATAAGTCAATATATGTTTTAGAGGAATCAAAACTGACAATCATAAGATCTTGTGATTGTTCTAATTTTGTTCTCGTATCTTGTCTTAATAATTCAGACCATTCTTTTCTAATATCATTGTAAATTTGTTTTACATGATTCCTTTCTTGTTCATTGTGAATCCAATGAAAGTTTTCTTGTTCTAACCATTTAATTTGTTGATTAGAATAATTAGGAAATATATTTTTAAGTTTTGTAAAGATGTATCCACGATTGGCTATAATATTTTCTAAATTTTTAAATGCATCAAACTCAAAATAATCGGCAAGCCAAGCAAATTGATGATGGGCAAGATATTGAATATCTTCGTTTGTTAATTCATCTTTATCAGGAAAATAGGAAAGCCCTTCATCATATAAATGAAAATCAAAAGGTAACCATAAATTACATGGTTTAATTGGATGTTTTTGAATTCGTTCTTGCTGTTTTAATGTTTGATCTAACTGTTTCACTGCATAATGAATTGCTGGATAATAAATAACTGCAATTGTCCTCATAAAAATACACCTACCTACTATATTCTATGCTCAATATAACATGTTTTGTATTTGTTTTCAATCACTTTAAAGATGTATTCTGTCAAGTAAGTGTGTAATGAAAGACATAAAAAAACATAAAATGACAGTGGAGAGTGATTTATGTTTAAAAAGCTGTTTCAATTATTATTTCAGGATTTTTATTTATTTACTGGTGCTTATTCTAATCAAGTATTTCCTGACCCACTGTCTAAAGAAGAAGAGGAAATGTATGTTAAGAAAGCACAAATGGGAGATAAAGAGGCGAGAAATCAACTCATTGAACACAACTTACGTTTGGTAGCTCATATTGTAAAAAAATATGATCATAGGAAAGAAGATATTGATGATTTAATCAGTATTGGAACCATTGGATTAATTAAAGGAGTAGATAGTTATTCCTATAAGAAGGGAACTAGAATTACTACTTATTGTGCTAGATGTATTGAAAATGAAATTCTGATGTATTTTCGTAGTGATAAAAAGAATAGTAAAAATGTGTCAATTAATGAAGGGATTGGATTTGATAAAGATGGAAATGAAATTACATTTCTAGATATTTTAAAAACACCAAAACCAGACTTTGCTCTTGATTTATATAAACAGACAAATATGAAATTATTAAAGAAATATTTTGATGTTTTAACCCCAAGAGAACGAGAAATTGTAATAAAACGTTATGGTTTAAATAATCAAAAAGAGACAACCCAAAAGGAGATTGCGAAAGAATTAGGCATATCGAGAAGTTATGTATCGCGCATTGAAAAAAGAGCACTTACGAAATTATTAAGAGAATTTATGAAAGAAAAGAAAATTTGATATTATATGTTTTTGTGATATACTATAAGTAGTAATCGTTAGTTTTTAAGGTAACTTCACGTTATAAGAAAAAAGAGATGTTCAAATGAAAGTTCCCGAAAAACAAGGGATAATCAGGGATGAAAATAAGTTTAAAATTTGAAAAACAGAAAAAATCGTGATATAATAACGACGATTTAAGGAAAAAAATGCACACGAAAGGAACGAGAAGTTTGGTAAAAAAATTTTGGTTAGATGTAACTTCTCGCTTGTTTTAAAATATTAAAATGTGTATTTTGGCTTAAATATTTTGATTATGATAGATTATTTTTTTAATAATCTAATGGAAAGATCGATATCATCATATTCGATCTTTTTTATATGAAATTTCTCAAGATTATTTTCTCCAATGAAATAAAAAGATGCTTCATAAGGAGAAATGTTATTTAAAGATAATCTAGGAACAGAATTAATATGTGAGGCGATTAAATAACAATCTTCTTGAGATAGACTGGCAAACGAAGTCCCTTTAGGAAGAATATAACGAATATATTCATGATTTTTTTCGATAGAACCTTTTTGCCAAGAACAATTTGGATCACAGTAGAATAAAGAAGTGACTTTTTCTCCAGTATTGATATCAATTTCAATACTATCAGGATCCATAAATTCAGAACCATTATCAGTAAGAATTACTTCAAATAATCGTTTAAACTCATCAATACCTAGAACGCTTTTTAAATGTTGAAAAACTTCGGTTACATAAACATTTTGCTTGTAAGGAAGTAAATAGATTAACATGAAATTAAATTGTCTAAATAAAAGAGTAAGCATACATTTTCCACCTTTACCACCAGAAGTACCAATGACAGTATCCATTTCTACAATAGAAGCATTTGGATGATATTCTAAATAGTCTTTAAAATCAGAATAGAATCTATTGACTTTAATTTTAAGATTGGTCTTTGGTCTAG
This sequence comes from uncultured Bacilli bacterium, assembly GCA_944332435.1. Taxonomy (GTDB): domain Bacteria; phylum Bacillota_I; class Bacilli_A; order RF39; family UBA660; genus MGBC107952. Next base: position 2,699 of record CALVJW010000024.1, read on the forward strand.
GAGATAATTGTTCCTTTTTAAATTGGTATCTAACTTTTCTTTGTAAATCAATATTTCTAACACGAAAAATATTAAGATCGATATATTTATAAAAAGTAGATTTGGAAAAAGGGAGCAGATTAGGATGAGAAGCATAAACTTGATTAATAGAATGATTTTTATAGATCATAAGAGGAGCGATGATGTCATTAATAGAAGCAATTTGTTCCTTTGTGATATATAAATGACTGCGTTGAATAATTAAAGTTTGTTTATATTCATTATGAGCAACAGAATGATCATAAGAATATTTTTGTTTTCTACAATATAAAAGCTTCGGACAAGCATTGCAAACATAGGGAGGTTTAGATTCAAAACAACAAGGCCTATTAGGTTTCGCATTACCACGCAAGAAACGATGTTTACGAACCTCATAAGAAATAGTAGTTCTGTCTTTACCTAAACGATGAGCAATATGAGTAAAATTAAAACCACGATCTAAAAATTCATGAATAACACATCTATCTTCAAAAGAAAGATGCTTGTATTTTGGAGTAGACATAAAACACCCAACCTTTCAAAAGCCAAAATACAAAAGATATTATAACAGTTTACAAATAAAAGACAAAAAAGATGAAAGAAATAAAAAAATATGATACAATAAACACAGAGAGTAAATAAAATAACTCCCCCGATAAAGTACAGAGTTAAGTTCACGTACAAAAGAAAACGGGAAGTTAGATAAATATTTTACAAGTAGAAGACTCGTGAGGTGTAGTAAATGAACAGAGTTCGCGTTAGCCAAAAGTTACCATGGGGGGGGGTATTTAGATAATAAACTATACCCCTTAATTGAAG
>CALVJW010000025.1 GCA_944332435.1 uncultured Bacilli bacterium
GTCCCGTGGTGTAGCGGTTATCACGTCTGCCTGTCACGCAGAAGATCGCGAGTTCGATTCTCGTCGGGACCGCCATTATTTGGTTTCATAGCTCAGTCGGTAGAGCAAAGGACTGAAAATCCTTGTGTCGCTGGTTCGATTCCAGCTGGAACCACCATAATAAGAACAGGAAAGTCAGAAAATGACTTTTTTTATTCCAAGCAATAGTATAATAAAAATGCGAAAAGAGTCTTGCAAAAATATAAATATAATGTTATAATCAAATAGTAATTGTTACATATATTGTATTTTGCGCCCTTAGCTCAATTGGATAGAGCGTTAGACTACGGATCTAAAGGTTAGGGGTTCGACTCCCTTAGGGCGCACCATTATAATTCGGGAAATAGCACAACTTGGTAGTGCACTTGGTTTGGGACCAAGGGGTTGCAGGTTCAAATCCTGTTTTCCCGACCATTTGAATTTAAAGTCTTGTTATTCAAGACTTTTTATTATATATATTCGAGAAGTAGCACAATTTGGTAGTGCACTTGGTTCGGGACCAAGAGGTTGCAGGTTCAAATCCTGTCTTCTCGACCAATAATAATAAAATCTTGTATAACAAGTTTTTTTTTGAGCATTGTATTTTCTAATTTTTATAATAAAAAAGTCAATTTTATTAATAACGTACATATGATTTATTATATAGAAGGTGTCATATGCGAAAATATAAAATAGGAATTATTGCATTTTTCGTTGTATGGGGATTGTGGATTAGCACTCGTCTGTTTATTAAAATTGAATTAAATGGACCAAAAGTAATCTACTTAGAACCTGGTGAAGTATATAATGAATATGGAGCAAATGCCAGCTTTATTAATACACGATTAAGTGTCAAAATATTTGGGACAGTAAATAGTAGGGAAAGTAGAAAATATAAAATTTATTATAGTGCAAGAAATATGTTAGGACTTACGAAGAAGGTAACGAGAACGGTAATTGTAAAAGATCGAAATAAGCCTAAAATAGAGTTAAAAGGGAGTTCCTATATTGTATTAAAAGAAGGAGAGAAGTATAAAGAATTAGGATATCAAGCAATGGATTTAGAAGATGGAGATTTATCAAAAGATGTAAAAGTAAAAGGTATGATTATTCCAACTAAGTTGGGAACACAAATTTTGACATATGAAGTATGTGACAAAAGTAAAAATTGTATGAAAGCTTATAGGAAAATCAATGTAATAAAAAAAGAAATTTCCTATTTAGATACTTATGATAACATTGATAATCAAATTCATGGATGGGGTCATGGAAATAAAAGAAATCATACCCGTAATAAAGCAGATGTATCACAAGAAGAATTGGCAAAGTATAATGCATATTACATGGGACCTGATGAAAAAGTAATGTATCTTACTTTTGATGAAGGGGCCAATGATACCTATGTAAAAGAAATTTTAGATGTATTGAAAGAAAAAAAAGTAAACGCAACTTTTTTCTTATGCCGACAATATATGCTTGATAATAAAGATTTAATCAAACGAATGGAGCAAGAAGGACATATTGTAGGAAATCATACTCATCATCATGACAAGATGCCCAAACTGGCAAATCGTGCTAATTTTAATGATTATGTGAAAGAATTAACTGACGTATCCAAGACTTATAAGCAAATAACTGGCCGTGATATGCCCCTTATTTATCGTGAGCCGGCGGGAGAGTGGAGCTACCGAAGTTTAAAAATCGTTCAAGATATGGGATATCGCACTTATTTTTGGAGTGCTGCTTATGTTGATTTTGATGAAAACATATCAAAACAGGAAGCTTTAAGTAAGATGATGTCGCTTTATCATAATGGAGCAATTTATTTATTACATCCAAGAAATAAAGGAAATTATTTGGCACTTGGTGATTTCATTGATAATATGCATAAATTAGGTTATCGATTTGATACTGTAGATAATATTTCGTAGTATAAACTCACATTTGTGTTCCATACTATAACATGATATAATAATAACAGTATTATGCGTGGTGAAGTTATGGAATATTTACTAAATAAAGATATTGATGGAAAAGAAATTCCTTTAAAAAAATTACAAAAATTATTATTAGATATGTTGATGGACATTGATTCTATCTGTAAAAAGAATCACATTCAATATATGCTTTTTTCTGGAAGCGTTTTGGGAGCAGTTCGCCACAAAGGATTTATTCCATGGGATGATGATTTAGACATTGCTGTTACAAGAGAAGATTATTATAAGTTAATTGATGCATTAGAAAAGGAACTTCCCAAGCAATATACTTATCAATGCTTTGAGAAAGATAATCGATATCTTGTTACTTGGCCGGCTATGAAAATAAGAAAAAAAGGAACTTATATAAAAGAACAGAATATATTATTACAAAATAAATGTCATGATTGTGATGGCGTTTTTGTCGATGTTTTTATTTTGGATTATGTTAGCGAGAATAAAAGAAAAGATTACTGGAATCGCCTAATTAGTCAAATATTGGCTGTGCCTATCATCTTTTTTGAAAATATTCATATCAATCCTAGTTTTTTAAAAAAACAATTTATTAAACATGCGATCCGTTACGGAGAAAAGAATCGTGGTAGTAAATATATTGGTGATGATATAACATGGATTTACCAAAATATATCAAAACCATACGTATATGAAAATGATAAGATTTTTCCAACAAAAAGAATTGAATTTGAAGGAAAAAAATTACCAGTACCTAGAAATCCAGAACATTTTTTAGAACAACATTATGGTAAAGATTACATGACACTACCACCAGAATCCAAAAGAGTTCCTAGTCATGTTAATTTGATTAGTCTGTTAGACGATGGTACAAATTTAAAAGGAGTAAAGAAAGGTCATCCTAAAATAGTAAAAACATTATTATCGATAAGTGTATTTTTATTTATAATATCGTTAATTCTTTTTAATGATTTGAGTTTAAAATTATGTGGGATTGGAATTATTTTAATCGGAATTGTTTTATTAATGATATTACAGGAAAAAGAATGAATTCTTTTTATATTCAAAATTTATCATTTTATTTAATAAATCG